>CAZMDV010000281.1:0-4006 GCA_964564875.1 uncultured Salinivenus sp. | reverse complement strand
TCGAATTCGCTGATAAGCGACACGGCATCGGCTCGATTCGACGTTTGCAATTTTCAAATCGCCACTGTCTGCCATGCGCATTGTCTCGTTGCTGCCGGCCGCCACCGAATGGGTCTCCCTGCTAGGGGGAGAGGAGCATCTCGTGGGGCGGTCCCACGAGTGCGACTATCCCGACCGCATTCAGGACGTGCCGGCGGTAACGGCCCCGGCGTACGACGCGGAGGGCGACTCGGCGGCCATCGACGACGCCGTGCAGGAGCAGCTGCAGGGCGGCCTCAGTCTCTACGACGTGGACCTTGAGCGGCTTCGAGCCCTGGAGCCGGACCTCATCGTGACGCAGGACCAGTGTGAGGTTTGCGCCGTGAGCCGGCCGGAGCTGGAGACCCGACTCGAGGACTGGACGGGTGGGGCCCCGAATCTGGTGTCGATGCGGCCGAAGACCCTTAAAGAGGTGCTCGACGAGGCCCTTCGCCTCGCCCGGGCCATGGATGCCCTGGAACAAGGCATGGAGGTGATTGCGAATCTGGAGACAGGCCTGAAAGTCCTGCGGGAGCAGATCGGAGTGGACCGCAGCGCGAACCCGCAGTCGCTTCCTACGGTGGCCTGCATCGAATGGCTTGAGCCACTCATGGTGGCAGGGCACTGGATGCCCGACGTGGTGGAGATGGCCGGTGGTCGGGCGGTGCGCGGCACGGCCGGAGAACCGACCCGGCCCGTGGAGTGGGGGGATCTTCGCGAGGTGGATCCAGACGTGCTCGCCCTCATGCCCTGCGGCTTTACCGTCGACGAGACGAGACGCGATCTGCACTATCTCACGGAGCGGACCGGGTGGGGAGACCTCGCCGCCGTTCAAAATGAACGGGTGGCGCTGTTCGACGGCAACGCCTACTTCAACCGTCCGGGCCCGCGGCTGTACCGCGCCATCGAGGTGTTGGCGTCGGTGCTCCATCCCCAAGAGCTCCGTCCCGATCCCCCCGTGGTGGCTTGGGAACGGCAATGGCTCCACGCCATCGAGCCCTCCCCTGCGTAGAAAGCCCTCGTGGAGCGGGATCATCTTCGCCTGAACCAGAGTGTAGTAGGGCCAGTATGTAGGCTCGCGCACTATTATTTTCGCCCGCGAATGCCGCACGCGGACCTGCCCATTCGGTTCTCCTTCATCGTTCGCCCGACCGACGACCGTACATGAAACGTTCGGAATTCAGCTACGACTACCCCGAAGAGCTCGTCGCAGAATATCCGGCCGATCCCCCTGAGTCCTGCCGGATGATGGTCGTCGACCGGGATTCGCATTCCATCGACCACGACAAGCGGTTCCACGATCTCCCCGAGTACTTTTCCGAGGGAGACGTACTGGTCGTGAACGACACGCAAGTATATCCGGCCCGCCTGTACGGGCAGAAGCAGAAAACCGGGGCCGACATTCAGGTCTTCCTGCTCCGGGAGCTCAATCCGGAAAGTCGGCTCTGGGACGTGGTGGTGGATCCGGCCCGGAAGATCCGGATCGGCAATAAACTCTATTTTGATGACGACCTGTCCGCGGAGGTTATCGACAACACAACCTCCCGCGGGCGGACGATCCGCTTCTCGTTCGACGACGTGAATGAGGCGTTGTACCAGAAAATCCGGGACATCGGGGAAACACCTCTTCCCCCCTACATCGACCGGGAGGTGGAAGAGGAGGATCGGGGACGCTACCAAACCATCTTTGCGGAAAATCGCGGGGCCGTAGCCGCCCCCTCCGCTGCCCTTCACTTTACAGAGGACCTCGTCGATCGACTTGAGGAGAAAGGCGTCGACGTGGTGCCCATTACCCTACACATCGGCCGCGGCAAGTCCAAGCCCGTCGACGTCGAGGACCTCTCGAAGCACCGCACGGACTCGGAGGAATACCACATTCCCGAAGAGACCGCGGAGGTGGTAAACCGGGCCCTGCAGTCCGACCAGAACACCGTCACGGCCTGTGACACGACCGTGGTTCGGGCCTTAGAGTCGAGTCTTTCGGCCGACGAGACCCTCAAGCCAGACCATAGCTGGACGGACCTCTTTGTCTATCCGGAGTACGAGTTCAAAATTGTGGAGCGGCTGATTACGAACTTTCACCGCCCGGAGAGCCCTCTGATGATGATGGGGGCCGCCTTTGCCGGATACGACTTTCTCTTCGAGGCCTACGAGGAAGCCTTCGAGGAGGAATATCGGCTGTTTGCCTTCGGAGACTCTCTGTTCATCAAGTAGACGGGTCGTCGACCGAGTGTTGGGCGACGGCCCGCCCTGTCCCAGTCTGCATGGACGCCACTGGTTCTTCTGCGAATGCGAAGAGAGTAGCGGTCTTGGTGCCGGCGGCGGGCCGCGGGCACCGACTGGGCGGGACCCCTAAGCAGTTTCGCACGCTCGGCGAGCACTCGCTGCTCGTGCAGGTGCTCCTTCTGTTTGAGCAGCACCCAGCGGTGGAGCATGTCGTTGTGGCCGCGCCGGAGGGGCAGGCGCCGGCGGTGAGCGATCGCCTTCGGACGGAGGACCTCAGCACGCTGACGGCTGTCGTGAGTGGGGGCCAGCACCGACAGGCGTCTGTGCGCCACGCTCTCCGTGCTGTCCCCGATTCCGTCGAGATTGTGCTCGTCCACGACGCGGCCCGTCCCTTCCTCGCGGCCGCACAGGTGCAGGCCGTCATACAGGCCGTGCGGGCCGAGGGGGCCGCCTCCCTCGCCGTGCCGGTGGCCGACACTCTGAGACGAGGGGACGGTGACGTCTTTGGCGACGCGGTGCCCCGGGACCATCTCTACCGAATGCAGACGCCACAGGGCTTCCGCCGGGACTGGCTCGAAGAAGCGCATCGCCGCGCCGCGGCCGACGGCGTCGTTGCCACCGACGACGTCGCGCTGGTACAGCGGGTGGGCCACGACGTGTCCCTCGTGACGGGCCACCGCCGCAACTTCAAGATTACGACGCCCGACGACTGGAGCCTGGCACAGCACCTCTGGGCGGCGTGGGTCGACGATCCCGATCGATGGCGCCTCCCGTCGACGGAGTCAGTGTAACCGGCCTCCGAACCACTTTTTAGTCCCGATGCGGATTGGCTTTGGGTACGACGTGCACCGCCTCGTCCATGACCGTCCGCTCCTCCTGGGCGGGGTTGAGATTTCCCACGACGCGGGCCTGGCCGGCCACTCGGACGCCGATGTGCTCCTGCACGCCGTCGCCGATGCGTTGCTGGGCGCCGCTGCGCTCGGGGACCTCGGGACTCACTTTCCGGCGACCGAGCCGGAGTGGGAAGGGGCGGACAGTCAAGCGCTGCTGCGTCGGGTGGCGCGGCACCTCGAGGACCGCGGCTACGCACCACACAACATCGACGCGACGGTGCTCCTGGAGCGGCCCAAGCTTCGCCCTCACGTCGACGCCATGCGGACCAACATTGCCCGGGCCCTCACCCTCGACCGCGACCGCGTCTCGGTCAAAGCCACCACTACGGAAGGGCTCGGCCCCGTGGGGCGGGAGAAGGGGGTGGCGGCCCAGGCCGTCTGCACAATTCGAGCGACGTGATGACATTTACTTCGAACCGATCTGGCCCCCGTGCTTACGAATCTGCTCGACGGGTTCTTCGATTTCTTTACCTGGATGAAGGCCCTATCGCCGGTCTGGGCGTACCTCACACTGCTTGTCGTCGCGTACGGGGAGAACGTCATGCCGCCCATTCCTGGCGACATGGTCGTCGTCTTCGCCGGGTACATGGCCGGTATCGGAAAGCTGCACCTCGGCCTCGTCATTTTCTTGTCCACGGTCGGGGGGGCGCTCGGCTTCATGACGATGTTCGCCGTCGGCTATAAGCTTGGCCGGGCGGTCCTCAATCCCGATCGGCTCCAATGGCTGCCGCAGCAGGGCTTTGAACGCGCCCAACGGTGGATTCAGCAGTATGGGTACGGCGTGATTGCCGCCAACCGGTTTCTGAGTGGGGCACGGTCGGTCATCTCGCTGACGGCGGGGATGTTTCGGATGGAGGTGGCCCGGACGG
>CAZMDV010000280.1:0-4011 GCA_964564875.1 uncultured Salinivenus sp. | reverse complement strand
CTACGCGATCCTTCCTCAGGTAGCGGTCGGACGGGAACCTGCTCGAAAAGGGGGCCTGTCCGATCGTGCAGATGTTCGGTTTTGTTGCGTGAGAGGGAGCTTCAGTACGTCTCAAATAAAGTGCCAGCTTCCACCCTGGCTTCAAGTACCAGCAGAGGATCGTTCATAGATCGGCATGGGGAAACCCAAGCGAGGGGCGTTCAGATGGCTTCCGGAGGTATGGACCACAGAAAACCGCCGCAAGACGGACGAAATTACAACTCTGTTCCCAAATTCTATAGTTGTTGTTAAGTATTTTCCCGGGTCAGGAACAACCTGCGGTGGAAAGCAGATGGAAGGGCTTCCAGTTGAGTTTCCCATTAATGTTCCTAGAAAAAAGTGACCAGATGCCCCGGTCACTCTCCGTGAGTCCTTCCACGCAACCAGTTCCTCCCTGTACCATGGATTCCCGAGATGGACCTCTCGACACACGTGTAAAGGACATCGTCCAATCTAAAACTGCCCTTACAGACGACGAGGGGGGTGTGCTCACGACGGAGCCGTCGGCGACGGTCTTCGAATGCATCGGCCGCATGGTCGACCACGACGTGGGCTCCATCGTGGTGATGGACGGCGACGCCATCGCCGGCATCTTTACCGAGCGGGATTACATGCAGAGCATCGCCCTGGAAGGTCGGACCTCGAAGGAGACGGAGGTCCGAGAGGTGATGGAACGTGACATCGCGAAGGTGGGCCCGGAAAGGCCCCTCGCGGAGTGTATGCACCTCATGACAGAGCTACGGTGCCGCCACCTCCCGGTGGTCGAAGACGAAAACCTGGTCGGCATAATCTCGATCGGAGACTGCGTGAAGCAGATCCTGAACACGGCCCGGCGAGAAACCGACCGGCTCCGCAAGTACGTCACCGGTACGTATCCGGGTTGAGGCCGGCGCTTCGCCCGTCGCGTTTGCTCGTCGGTTCGTTCCGGGGCCGCGGTGACCTCCGGCAGGAGAGCCCGGCGAGCAGGGACGGGAAGGCTCCTGCGAGGGAGCCCCCATCGCTGCCAGATTCCGCACCGCCCGGGGACGCCGGACGGGTGCCCACCATGATTTCAGATGCCCCACTTGCATCTGAGAGTCACGGGACTGGGCGCGTGCCGGAGCGGACAAGCGAGTCGGAGCGAAGGCCTTTCTGAGGGAGAGCGTAGATGCAGCCGCGCCCGGCTCATCATCTGCGGGTCCTGAGCAGGCGGCGTACGTCTGGGGTGCAGGGAGGCGGCCCCTTCTCTTCATCTTCCGCCCCCGCACGTGCGCGCGGAGACGTGCCCGCGCACGACAATACCGGGCGCTGAATCGTGCCACCGGTCAAACACCTTTCCCCCAGTCCGGAGACAAATCCTCCCGACCGTGCCCCCTTTCGCCCTTGCTATTCGGACATGTCCCGCAACACAGAAGCGATCGAGGCGCCCGCTTCCACCCGAGAAGTTCAGCGTACAATCGTTCTCACCACGGCCCGACGCGAGGAACTGTTACCTTGTCATAGAATTCGCATGCGGGGAGTGTCGGGTGTTCATCCGCATGGTTATCTTCGCTCCGTTCGCAAGTCGTGCAGAACGACCCGTCATCGCCTGTGAGTATTCTCGCTGTGGGGACCGTCGCTTTCGACTCGATCGACACGCCCTTCGGGTCCGCTGAGCGCGTGCTGGGGGGCAGCGCTTCCTACCTGACGCTGGCCGCCCGCCCTTTTTGCGAGGACGTCCGCCTCGTAGGGGTCGTCGGCCACGACTTTCCCGACGAGTACCGCCGAATCCTCGCCGATGGGGGCGTCGACCTGGAAGGCCTTGAGGTTGACGAAGACGGGAAGACGTTTTTCTGGCACGGGGAGTATCACTACGACATGAACGAGCGGGACACGCTCGACACGCAGCTCAACGTCCTTTCCTCGTTCGACCCCGAGATTCCCGAGTCCTACCTGGATAGCGACATCGTGTGCCTCGGCAACCTGGAGCCCGGCATTCAGCGAGACGTGCTGGACCAGGTCACCGATCCGCAGTTCGTGGTGGCCGACACGATGAACTACTGGATCGAGAACACGCCCGACAGCCTCCGGACGACCCTTTCGCGGGTCGACTGTTTTGTGATCAACGACGCCGAGGCCCGCGAGCTGGCCGACGAGCCCAACCTCGTGCGGGCGGCGGGCCAGATTCGCGATATGGGCCCCGAAACGCTCATCATTAAGAAGGGGGAGCACGGCGCCCTGCTCTTCACTGACCACTCTATCTTCAGCGCCCCCGCGTACCCGCTGGACGACATCCAAGATCCTACCGGGGCCGGCGATGCCTTTGCGGGGGGACTGGCGGGGCACCTCCACCGATCGGGAAGCTTCGATCAGACCGCCCTGCGCCGGGCCGTCATCTACGGGAGCGTGATGGCCTCCTTCGTGGTGCAGCGCTACGGCCCGGACCGCCTGCTCGATCTGGACCGGACCGACATCAGCGAGCGGGCGAAGGCCTTTCGGGAACTGGCCGCCATTCCCAAGCTGGTGCCGCTTGAAAAACAACTGGCGTAGCGATCGATTTCCGGGGATGCCACACTCCTGTTTGTGTTGTCCCCCTGTCTCTCCCTCCTCCCTATGCCTGAGTCTGACCCCGACGTCAATTCAGAAATCCCGTCGGTCACGCACCACTCTACGACCGGAACCGTCCGCCTCGTCAACGCCGTCTTCTACGGCCACCACGGGGTGATGCAGGAGGAACATCGCGTGGGGGGGCGGTACGAGGTCGACGTCAGTGTGGGGCTCGACTTCGAGGAGGCGGCCCTGCACGACGATTTGACGCGAACGGTCAACTACGAAAAGGTCTACGACTTCGTTCGGCAACTGGTGACGGAGAACAACTTCTACCTGATCGAGAAGCTGGCCTACCGCATCGCGCAGAAGGTTCTCGAGACCTACCCCGACGTGGAAGGCGTAGAGGTGACCGTACGGAAGCCCAACCCGCCGGTCGGGGGCCCCTGCGACCGGGCGGAGGCCACCTACACGATCGACGACCCTGGAACGTAGGAGAGCGCTACGGAGATGGGCGCGCCCGCCGCCGATCAGCATCGAGGGAGGCCGGGAGGTGAGCCGTTCCGTCGGTCGGCAGTAGCGCCGACGGCTCGGCAGAGGGGTGCGGCCGGGCGACGAAGGTCATCAGGAAGTCGTACAGCAGATTGTCCACCTCCGTGGTGTCCGCCAGGGTGTCTAGTACGCGCTGCACGGTCTCCTCGTCGGGAAGGGCCGAGCGGTAGTACTCGCGGTACACGAGGATGCGTTCCCGCTCGCGTTTGGCATCGAGCTCACTGTGGAACTGGGTTCCGTACACCGGAGCACCGTCCAGCCGGAAGGCCTGGTTCGGTTGGTCGTTGCGGGCGAGTTCCGTCGTCCCGGGCGGGAGCTCGACCACCCGATCGTGGTGCCCCATGTTGGCCCGAAACCGGTCCGGGAACCGGCAGAAGAGCGGATCTTTGTCCCCGGCGTCCGTCAGCCCCACCCAGCCACAGCCCAGCTCCGAACGGTCCGGGTCGTGGATCACGCGGCCTCCGAGCGCCCGTGCAATAATCTGGTGCCCCCAGCACGACCCGAGGATCGGGAGGCGACGGTCGACGGCGCGCCGGACGAGGTCGTCAAGGGGCTCGGTCCAGGGATACCTCTGCGTTGCCGAATACTTTCCGGCGCCCCCAATGAGGAGGGCGTCCACCTCGTCGAGATGCATGGACGAGGGCTCGTCGCCCCGGGCTACGTTGATGGTATGGAGCTGGTCGGGGCGGAGCCGGGCCCGCTCCAGAAAGCACGACCGCTCCTGCGTTTCCATCCGGGGGGCACTCCGGCACTGCACCAGGAGGGCGTGAACGGGTGGGGATGTCAAGGGCGAAGCCACCATAACGAACCTCCGTCGACCACGTTGGACGACTGTGCGTACTGAACGGACAATGTATGGAGAAATCGCCACATTAACCACTTTACGTACGCTGGGACTCGGGGGATGGTTGAAAC
>CAZMDV010000279.1:0-4012 GCA_964564875.1 uncultured Salinivenus sp. | reverse complement strand
CCGGTGGCCATCGTCGGCGCCGGGGCCGTAGGCACGACCCTCGCGCGAGGCTTGGTGGAGCGGGGGCATCGGATCGAGGCGGTGCTGAGTCGGACGGCGGCGTCCGCGCAGGCACTCGCCGATCGGGTGGGCGCCCCGGTTGCGGCCGCATCATGGGACGCCCTGCCCCCGACCGTGCGGCTCGTACTGATCTGCGTACCGGACGACGCGATCGCGTCGGTGGCGGAGCCCCTGGCGGCTCTCGACCATCCGTGGGCCGACACCATCGCGGCCCACACGTCCGGCGCGAAAACGGCCGCGGCCCTTGCACCGCTCGCCGGGCAGGGGGCCGCGACGATGAGCTTTCACCCGCTACAGACGTTTGCCCCCAACGCCTCCCCGGAGGCCTTCAAGGGCATTGTCGTGGGCATCGAGGGCGACGACCGGGCCGTGGCCGCAGGAAAGACGCTGGCCCAGACCCTCGGGGCCCGGCCCCTTCGGCTAACGCCCGAGGAGAAGGCGCGCTACCACTGTGCCGCCGCCCTTGCCTCCAACGGATTGGTGGCCCTTCTGGCCGTGGTGGAGGAGGTGCTCACGGCACCGGAGACGGAACTCCCGTCCTCGGCCGCTGAGCTCGTCGGGCCGCTTGTGGAGCACACCTGGGCCAATCTCGAGCAGGGCACGCCGGAGGGCGTGCTCACCGGGCCTGTGGCCCGCGGCGACGAGGACACGATTCGGATGCATCTCGACGCCCTCGCGGATGAGACGCCCCACCTCGTGCCCCTCTACGCAGCCCTCTCGACGGAGATGGTGCGCGTGGCGGTGCGGGGCGGGCGCCTGACTCCGGCGCAGGCGGACGCCCTGCTCGACACGTTTCGGGAGGCGACCGACGCCGCAGCCGACGATGGGACCCCGCCGACGCCTTCGCATTGAATGTCTCGGAGACTGACCCTTTCTTTACGAAAAGAAAAAGGATACGGGAACGTGTGCCTGTCCTTCGGTATTATGTTGGCTGGCTTCTGACCGTCTCCCACCGGCGATCGGCGTTGGCGACGAGCTCCCACTGTCTTCTCACAACGCACCGCCCCTGCATGAATGATGATGCACGCGATCTTCGACCGGGATCTCCGTCTGTCAGCGAGCTTGAAAATCCTGCCGACCGAGAAGGTCTCGAGGAAAAGTCGCTCTTGACAGACGAGGAGGACGCCGCCACGTCTGACCCCCCGACCCCGAACGTGGAGGCTCTCCGCGCACTCCTCAGGGAAGTCGATTGTCAAAGTGCGACGTACCAGTCCGTGGCAGTGGTCGCCGTCCAGATTCTGGAACGGGCCCTTCGCTACGAGCGGGAAGCGGCCGAGGCCGCCCTTTCGCTCGGCCAGCAGGAAAAGATGGAGTCGATGGTGGAAACGGCCGATCAGGCCTCGTCGGCGTTGCGCAAGACCCTCAGCGCGCAGGGGCACAAGGTCATGAGTCTGTGTACACAGCAGTCTCTCCCCGACCCGGACGTCCTTTCCTCCCATCAATCGTGGGAGCCCGTGATGGAAGATGCGCTGGGAGTGCTCGAAGAGGGCACGGACCGGATGACGTCTCTTACCACCGGACAGCCCCCAGGCAGTCCCGCCCGCCGGTTGAGCGAGGTCATTGCGCAGCTTCTTCGGAATCACCATGATGCGCTCCTGCTGGAAGCGGAAGAATGGGTCTCGTAGCGTCCGGCGGTCTCCCGCGCGCATCGGCTTGCGCCCGGCCGCAGGAGAATTTCCGACGCTGTGGACGAACACGTGATCTTGGCCTCCAATCCGCAGGGAGCGCGACCGGCTTCGGAACAGTTGCGGTCTCCAATCACGCCTTCATTTCTCGCTTGGGACGCCCGCTTCGCTCAAGTTTGGGACGCCCGCCTCGCTCAAGACACGGGCCTCGTCCCGGGGACCTCGACGATGCTCGGAAGCGACGTCTCGGGGCTTTCGACAACGCGTCGGCATAGCAACGGGGGAAGCACTGCGCGGTCCCGGGAGAGCGGTCGCCGCATCCCGTCTGTCCGCCGCACCACCATTTGCGTAGGCCGGTGAAGAACGCCTAACTCTCTCGCCCTTTCGAACGCAACCTCTGAACACCCCGAATGCCTTCCTCCTCATCCGATCTCAGCGAGCAGGAACAGCGACGGCGCGACGAGCGAGAGGCGCTCGATGCGCGTGACATCGATCCCTACCCCTACGCCTGGGACGTTGACGCCCATGCGAAGGAAATTCTCAACACCTTCGATGACGATAAACATCAGCCGGAGGACAGGGAGGAGGGGCCTTACAAAGTGTCCATCGCTGGGCGCATCACCGACCTCCGCGTGATGGGCGGCTCTACCTTCTTCGACCTGCGGGACGAAACGGGACGGATCCAGGTGTACGTTCGTGCACAGGACCTCCCCGGCGATTACTACGACGAGGTCTTCACGGAGTTGCTCGACATCGGCGACATCGTTGGGGTCGAGGGCTTTGTCTTTCGCACGGGCATGGGCGAGGTCACCGTCCGCGCGGCTGACGACTTCCAGCTCCTGGCCAAGTCGCTGCGTCCGATGCCGGTGGTGAAGGAGACGGAAGAAGAGACCTTTTACGAGGTCACGGACAAGGAATTCCGCTACCGCCAGCGCTACGTCGACCTCGCGGTCAATCCCGAGGTGCGCGAGGTCTTTCGGCAGCGGTCGGAACTGATCTCTGCGACGCGAGACTTCCTCGACGACCAGGGCTACCTGGAGGTGGAGACGCCCGTCCTGCAGCCGGTCTACGGCGGTGCCTCGGCCCGCCCATTCAAAACGCATCACAATGCGCTCGACATGCCGCTTTACCTCCGCATCGCGGACGAGCTGTATCTAAAGCGACTGCTCGTCGGGGGCTTCGAGGGCGTCTACGAAATCGGCAAGGACTTCCGGAATGAGGGCCTCAGCCGCTTCCACAATCCGGAGTTCACCATGATGGAGTGCTATGTGGCGTACAAGGACTACCGGTGGATGATGGACATGACGGAGGAGCTTCTCCGCACCGTCACCACCGCGCTGCACGACGTTCCCGCGGTCACGTTTGAGGGGCACGAGATCGACATGAGCGGGGAGTGGCCGCGCGTCTCCTTCTTCGACGCCATCGGAGACGCGACGGGGGTTGACCTGTACCAGGCGGACGCCGAACGGGTCTACGACGTGGCCGCCAACGAGCTGGGCCTCGATGAGGTGGCTCCCGACATGGATCTCGGCGCACTGCTGGACGAGGTCTTCAGCGAAATGGTGGAGCCAACGCTCGTCCAGCCCACCTTCGTCACCGATTACCCGGTCGAGCTGAGCCCTCTCGCCAAGAAGCACCGTGAGAAGGACGGTCTCGTGGAGCGGTTTGAGCTCGTGGTGGCTGGGCGCGAGATTGCCAATGCCTTCAGCGAGCTCAACGACCCGCAGGATCAGCGCGAGCGGTTCGAGGCGCAGGCGCATCAGCGAGCGGCGGGGGTCGACGGCGTGGATCCGGACGACCTCATCGATGAGGACTACCTGCGGGCCCTGGAGTACGGCATGCCGCCTGCCGCCGGCCTCGGCATTGGCGTCGACCGCCTCACGATGCTCCTCACGGGGCAGGAGTCCATTCGCGACGTCATCCTTTTCCCGCTCCTCCGGCCGGAGTCCGACAATCAATGACTGCCAGAGCCAACAACGGCCGGTCTCACTTCGGCGGAGGACGCTCGTCCATCTTGGGGGGATCGAGGCGGTTTTGGGCGACGTAGTCGGTCAGGTGGTCCAGCGCACTGCGGTAGGGCGCACGGCGGGCCAGTCGCGGCGCGTCGGCTCAATCCGAGCCTGACGTATCGAGTCCTGCCGGGCCATCTGAGCCCGAATCTGGGCCTTTTGCTCCTCCGTCATATGGGGCGATTCCTCGATGGTCTGGAGCTGTTCCTTGCGGTCGGCCCGGTACTTCGCGGAGTCCGCCACCATTTCGAGGGCCGTCTGTCGGTGCGCGCTCGGTTGATTGTGCAGGGTGGGAGATTGTAATTACCGATGTGGGAG
>CAZMDV010000278.1:0-4014 GCA_964564875.1 uncultured Salinivenus sp. | reverse complement strand
TTATGCTCCCGAACGGCCTCCCCAAATCACACCGCCGCACTCTCCTCCTCAGTCCGTTGGCGTTTGTCGGTCCATCGGCGTTTAGGAGCGAAGCTGTTCAGCCGGTCCGGAGGGCCAGGAGAGTCTCCAGAGCAAAACGCCCAGGAACAAAGCCAAGACGGCAAGGACCGGGAGCCACCACGGCCAGGTAGAGGGGGAGGAGGACGCTTCCAGCGGTACGGGCTGAGGCGAGCCGTAGAGCACCGACGGGGCCCAGAAGAAGGGACTGGCTTTGTCGGGATGGGTCTCCAGATACGTCAGCTTGGCTTGCCGGAGGGCCCGCTCCTTTGACAGGCCTTCCTGAAGGTTCCGGTAGAAGTTCTGCATGAGCGTCACGCTCGGCTGGTCGGCCGCGGGCCACAGATTGGACACCGTAGACCGGGCGCCCATGGCCCGGAAGGCGTACTGCAGGCCCGCCATGCCTTCCCCCCCACGCAGCGTGCCACGCGCCGTGCTGCATCCACTGAGGACCGCGAGCGGAATGGTGTGGTCCCGAGACTGCAACTCATGCAGGAAGAGGATTCCGTCCGAGCTCGAGTCGGGCCGGAGGAGATAGGCATTCTGGAGGGGGGAGGAAGGATGCACGAAGGCATGCGACGCCAGATGGATCACCCCGGCCCGTCGGCTGGCGGACGCGAACGCCGACTCCGTGGCGGTCTCATTGTAGAACGTCTCCGCATCGCCAACCAGCCGACTCAACGCGTTCATCTCGTCCTGAACGCCCGGGAGGGAAGGAAGCACGAGGGAGGAGTCCGCGATGTCCCCAGGGAGGGTGGTGCGAAGCGCCGCCGGAATGGTGCGGAGCGTGTCGAATTCGGAGACGCCGAAGGCTGCCAAGGTAGGAGCAAGGGACTCGGGGCTGGAGACCGTAGTCGACGTGTCGACCACCATGGAGGCAGCCAAGTCGAGCGTTGTCGGCCGTTTGTGGAGCACAAAGCGAGCCTGGGAGTGGTCGTAGCGGCCGCCCGGCGTAGCCGTGGCCAGCATCGAGAACGGGACGTGAAACATGGGACCATCGGGAATGACGGTCAGAGACTGACCGGGAGGGAGGTGCTCGGCAATGGGGGCATACAGCCAGTCGTGCAGTCCGCGCAGCGGCTGGAGATCGAAGTGCATTGCGTTGGCGTGCTGCGGCCTGCCCTGGTGCGTAAACAGGGGAGAGATAGACCTCACCTGGGCCTGCACCGAGTCCTGGGTGAGCCCGGAGAGCGAAACGGTTCGGAGTGTGTCGGCCGTGAGGACGAAGGCTGCCGAGCGGGGCGACCGGTCGTAGACGGGCCAGGGATCGTCGAGAAAGTAGGAGACGACAGCACGGTCCTGCCGGGCGAGCGCCTCGCGGATTTCATCAACCGACGGACGAGTGCTCACCGTAGAGTCGGATTGCAAGATCTGCTGTCGAGCCGTCATGAGGGTCGCCTCGCGGGTGCGGAGGTCCGCTTCCTTTGCGTCGGAGAAAGTGCCCTTCCCAAGCTGAGTCCGCACGTCGGCGAGCGCACGGCTGAGACTGTCGAGTCGGACGCGAACACTCACTGGCAACTGGTTGTCAATCCGGGCCTGGGTTCGTAGGTCCTGCAGGTGACGGGCGCGGGTCCGGTCGAGGGCCGCCAGGGCTTTCCGGGAGTGATTCTGGGCCAGAAGAGTGCGCACAAGGCCACGGTGCACGTCTCGCCACTGCGCAAACGCGGTCGAGGACCACTGGGTGGCCGTCAGCGATTCGCGGTATTTTTCGATCACGGCCACGCCTTGTCGGTAGTAGTCTTCTGCCGTCGACCAGTCGCGCTGTATCTCGTGCAAACGACCAAGCGCGCGGAGAATGCGACGCTGGGAGTCAAGCTCGCCGAACGCCTCTGCCCGAGTAAGCGCCTCGTTGAGGACCGAATCGGCCCGACCCCAGCGGTTGGTTTGCAGGTGAAGCGTGCCAAGCTTCAGGAGGGCGATGGGCTGAAGACGGGCATGGTCATTCGTCCGGGCATACTGCCGCACCTCCCCATTCAGGCGATACGCCTGCTCGAAAGCACCCAAGTACCCGAGACTTTCGGATAATGCCATCGTACTGCGGAGATACTGCTCAGTGCCCGGTTCGGCGATGTCTCGGCCACGGCGGGCGAAATTTCGGGCACGCCGCAAGGCCTCCCGGTCGAACTCCGTGTTAAGCGTTTTCTCCAGGAGAAGGTCGGCACGTGCGTGAAAGAGTCTGGCCCGCAGGGAATCCGATTGGTTCTCAGTCGACAGTTCGCCCGCCTGAAAGAGCTTTTCGGCACGCTCGTAGTAGTAGCGGGCCGAACGATAATCCTGCATGCGCTGGTGCAGTACCCCGACATCAGTAAAATAGGTGACGCGGCTCTCGATGTTCTTCACGGGTGCTTCCCGGAGGGCCTTAAGGTAGTGGTCGATGGCCGAGGACAGCTCCCCAAGAAGATAGAAGAGCCTTCCCTGATTTCGGTGAAGAATGTGCCCCCATCCCGTCCGTCCCGCCTCAGTGGAAGGGATGTGGGGGGCTGATTCAGAATACGAACGCGCCCGCTCAAACGTCTCGAATGCGTCGGAGAACCGGCGCAAGGCCGCGAGGAGAGCGGTCTCCACATAGAACGTGCGCATAATATTGCCGAGGTACGGACGCTCGACCCTCGACGGATCAAGATTCAAAAAGCACTCCCGCGCCGCCCGAACCTGAGAGAGGTGCGCCCGGACCGTGTCGAGCGGCACGGGCGGATCACTGGACCACATCTGTTCAATGCCCTCTCCCCAGTTGATGGGGGGGGCAGATTGGATGGGGGCCTGAGCCAGGCATGCATCTAGGTTGTCCGTGGAGTCGGCCGGTAGGTTGTCCGTGGAGTCGGCCGGAACGACTACGAGGACGGCGCTGAGGACTAGAGCGAGCATCGACAACGAATGGGGCGGTGGGGGCGCTTTACCTTCTCCGCATTTCTTGCAAAATTACGGAGTGCACATGCAATACAACTTGTACAACGCTTCCAGAACCATGATTGGTGCAGTCAAAAGCAATTGCATATTAGCCTTCACAGCGGCCCGGAATGTGGGAGGCGGCACGGAGCCCTCGTCCGGAGGCGATGGTGGTGGAGGGTCAGGCGGAAACGGCAACGGAAACAGCAAAGTTGAAGAATAAGTGTACGTAACGTTCTTCGCAAAGGCACTAGGGACGAGTCCATCGCTGGGCTTGTCCCCGGACAATGAGTTTCGGGGCAGGATTGATGAGTCGAGTGAAAGCGCCGAAAAGGGCATCGGCGTGCAGCACGGAGTTCCGCTCGACCGGAAATCCGAAATCCTGGAAGAAGAGTTCAAGGGGCGCCGGGCTGGTCCGTGGAGCGGCCGTAGAGTGAGGCAGTGCACGTGCAGGATCCGGAGCAGACCGGGCAGTGTGGGCGCGTGCCGGTGCGGGCGTAGTAGCGGTCAATGGTCGCCAGACGCGTGAACCCATACTTTTCGAACAGCACGCGACTGTCGACAGGGGCGGGCCGATGCCACGCAATCCCGAATGTGCGCGACACGTTCCGGCGGGCAAGCACCGCGAGTCTGCGGTCGTAAAACGCCGACCCGATCCCACGGCCCTCCCAGTCATCCTGCACGCAGGACAGATGGAAGATGCCGTTCGCGTCGGCGAGCGTCACGTCTAGGTTTAGATCGAGCGCGTCAAGTCCGAGGTACTCTCGCGTGTACTTGCGGCGTCCCACCTCGAGAAAAGAGACCCCGACGATCGCGTCGTCTGGGGGGGCCACGGCCACGAGCCCGGTGGCCGAGTGGGACGGGTCCAGGGCCGCCTCGATCCAGTTCTCCTGCGTGGAGGGCGCGCCGCCGAATCGGTCCGCCCACAGCTGCTGTACCGGGGCGGCGTCGGCTGGGGTGAGGAGACGAATGGTGTACGACGCCGGGGCGGACATGTGAAGGGGCAGTATCTTGCCCAGGGAGCGCACGAACGAAGGCCCCACTCCGTCGTAATGATAGGGCCGAAGTCGA
>CAZMDV010000277.1:0-4015 GCA_964564875.1 uncultured Salinivenus sp. | reverse complement strand
AGGGGACGGCCCACAACGTCGTCATTGACTTCACCAAGACCGCCAACAACAACGAGTGGGACTACACCATTGAGGCGGCGGATTCGGGTCCTGATGGTCCGTTCGGCGGTACGTCGGAGAGTGGGACGCTCCAATTCGATACGTCCGGAGCCGTGACGTCAGGAGGCACGGCAAGTCTCACCTGGAATACGGACTTTGTGGCCGGCCCTGAGAGTCTTGAGTTCGACCTGAGCGAGATGACGCAGTTCAGCGGCTCGACCACGGCCAAGTTCCAGAGCCAGAATGGAAACCCCTCGGGGGAGCTCGCCGGGTTTGGGTTTACCAAGGAGGGACGACTGCAGCTCAACTTCACCAACGGCGAGCAGGAAGAGACGCATCAGCTCGCCATTGGGAACGTCAACAACCCCAACGGGCTGGAGCAGCAGGGCGACAACTTCTTTACCACCACCAGCGCCTCCGGCGATCTCCAAATCGGACGCGCGGGGCGCGACCTGCAGACCTCCGTGGTCTCGGGCTCCCTCGAATCGAGCAACGTGGACCTGGCCAGTGAATTTGCCAACCTGATCGAGGCCCAGCGGAGCTACCAGGCCTCGTCCCGCGTGGTCACCACGGCCGACCAGGTGCTTCAGGAAACGGTCCAGCTGAAGCGGTAATAGTGGACCCCAGTACGCGTCGACCCCCCGAGCCTCCCTCCCACGGCCCTGCCTCGCCAGGGGCGGGGTCGTGGCGTATGGCGGGGCACGAAGGGGCGTGGACCCGGTGACCCCTTTCGCCTCGCGGTTAAGAAAGACGGATGGGCTGCCGATAACGAGTAACGAGTCGACGCACCTGATCGGCAACGTCTCCGATGCTTCCGCGTCCAAGGCGCGGCCATCGTTTTTCTTCAACACGACGCACTACAACTGTCACGCTGATTCGTCCCTGATTCTATGAGTGAATCCGACTCTCAGCAAGAAGACCTGCGCCAGTTCGTCAGCTTCGTTGTGGCCGGCGAGGAGTTCGGAATCAATATCCTGACGGTACAGGAAATTATCCGTCCCACGGACCTCACCCGGGTGCCCCACGCCCCCGACTTCGTAGAGGGGGTCATCAATCTGCGGGGGCGCATCCTGCCTGTCGTTGATTTGCGCACGCGCTTCGGGTTTCCGGGGCGGGAGCGCGACGACGAGGTGCGCATCATCGTCGTCGAAATTGGCGACCGGACCGTTGGGTTCGTGGCGGATTCTGTCCGGGAGGTGCTTCGGGTGGACGTCACGTCCATCGAGCCCGCGCCGGAGTTGGCCGTCGGCATTGACGCCGGGTATCTACGAGGGGTGGCCAAGCTCGACGAACGGCTTCTCATCCTGCTGGACCTCGAGAATCTTCTCTCCGACCCCGAGGAGGAAGCGCTCCAGGGCATGGAGGAGGATGCGTCCGGGTCGGCAACCACAGCCGCTCAGGGGGCCGTGGCGTAGTCGGTCGGAGTCCTTCCCCAGTCATAGGAACCGGTTCTCATGGAGCAGTCGGGCGCAGTGGAGGCGACGCTCTCCGAGCACGCCTTCAATCAATTGCGATCCATTATCCGGGAGCGGGTGGGGATTCAGTTTCCCGACGAAAAGCGCTACCTGCTCGAGAGCCGGGCTCGTCCCCGCCTCATCGCATGCGACTGTTCCTCCTTCGAGGAGTATGTTCGCTACCTACAGCGCGAGCACGATCCCAAGGAAATCACCCGACTGCTAAACGCGGCGACGATCAATGAGACCTCCTTCTTTCGGCACCCGGCGCAGTTCGATGCCTTGGAAGAAGTGATTCTGCCCAAAGCCGTCGAACGACGCCGGGAGGACGGATCGAGCACGGTCCGCCTCTGGAGCGCCGCCTGCTCGGCCGGCGACGAAGCATACTCGTTGGCGATTCTCGTCAAGGAGCGAATCAAGCCCCAGTTTCCGCGGATGGAGTTCCAGATTGTGGGAACGGACGTCAATACGGAGGTGCTCGAAGAAGCCCGCTCCGGACACTACCGGAGACGGGCCATCCGCAATGTCCCAACGGCGTACCTGCACAAGTACTTCCGCCGGATGGACGACATCTTCGTGCTGCACTCTTCGGTCCGGGAGATGGTGAGCTTCAAGGCCCTCAACCTCGTCGACGCACAGGACATGCGCCGCATGCGAGACTTCGATGTCATCATGTGTGCCAACGTCCTCATCTACTTCGATCAGAAACAGAAAAAGAAGGTCTTACACTCCATGCATCGCTCCTTGCGCCCCGGCGGGTACCTGTTCGTGGGAGGGTCCGAAGCCCTCGGGGACGCCGCGGAGCGGTTTGAGTCGCTGAAGAAGAAGGACGCCCTCGTGTACCGGCGTCCCCGCACGGTCTCGGCGAGCTCGCGAACGTAAAGATACGCGTGCACGCCACCATTCGCGCACTGCATTTTCACTATCTGAATTTCTCTCTGCGCCATGAAATTCTTAATCGTCGACGACTCTCCAACGATGCTCCGCATCATCCACAATGCGCTCACCGAGATCGGGTATGACGAGATCGAAGAGGCGCAAGACGGCCAGGAGGCAATGGAGATGCTTGAGTCGGCCGCCCCCGACTTCGTGATTACCGACTGGAATATGCCCAATATGAACGGTGTGGATTTGGCCAAAAATATTCGGAGCCATCCCCAATACGAGCATCTCCCGATTCTCATGATCACCACGCGAGGGATGAAGGAAGATGTGAAGACCGCCATGAAGGCGGAGGTCAACAACTACATCGTGAAGCCCTTCGAGCCCGAAGTGCTAGATGAGAAAATCGGCCACTGCCTCGAGGCCGTCTCCTGAGCCCGACCCCGCAGGCGGCGCCACCGCGCGTCCCGCCCGGCCCAAAGGGCAAAGATCCTGCGGTGCTTCCTCTTTGAACCTTCTTTCCGATTAACTCTCCATGTCCATGTCCGGTCAGTCCTCTCACCAGCACGTCCAGAAATTTCTCGATAAGCTGGATGAGATCCGCGCCGTCTTTGTCCTCGGTCGTCGCTCCCTTCCGTTTCTGGAAGACATCATTCAATTCGTCGAGGACATTACGGTCCTGCTCGAAGAGGTGAACACCACGATCCAGAACCGCTCCGGGCACATGAAGCGGGCCACCGATCAGTTGAAGAGCGTCTCGGAGGCGACGGAAGTGGCCACCGATGAGATTTTGGATCACACCGACGAGGCGCTCTCGAAGCTCGACGTACTCAAGACCGGAATGGAGTCGTCGGGAGAGCAGTTTGAAGAGGTTGCTGCCGCCGATGCGCAGCTCCTTGCCCTGCTCCGAGAGGAACTCGGGGAGGAGCACGCAGAGTTGCTGGAAAAGGTGGAGGAGATCCAGGCAGAAAAACGATCCCTCCGAAAAAACTGGACGGATCACGTGGAGGAGTCGAAGGAGGCCCTGTCGGGCATTCGCAGGAAGATGAACCAGATTATGATGTCGCTGCAGGTGCAGGACATCACCGAGCAACAACTCACGAGCGTCAATCACCTCATCGAGACGGTGCGCACGCGCATCGATACGTTGTTGCAGGACCTGGGGACGGGCGAGGCGGCCGACAAGGACATGCCGTCCGAGGACCCTCCGCGCACGGCCACCTTCAACGAAAACGCGCGCTACGACCCCTCTGACGACCGACAGAAGACGGCCGATGAGACCATGGCCGACATGAATAACGGGGCCTCGTCCGGAGGAGCCTCCGAGACGAGCCCGACCGCGTCGGAGGAGCAGTCCGCGGGCGGAGCGGCGGCGTCGCAGGCCGACATTGATGAGATGTTTGGAAGTCAAGACGCATCAGAACAAAGTAATGGACAAAGCGATGGTGCGGAGGAGAGCCAGGACGATGGCGAGATGGCCTCCCAAGAGGACATCGATGAGCTTTTTCAGTAGGGGCCGCAGCCGACGCGCCACCTGGGCCCCCTCCTTTATCATCCGGCGCACAATCCGATTTCAGTCCCATGGCCGACCATCCGATACACGACGACAGCATGCAGGAAATCGTAGAGAGCTTCGTGGT
>CAZMDV010000276.1:0-4016 GCA_964564875.1 uncultured Salinivenus sp. | reverse complement strand
ATTTCGTATTGCGTATTTCGTATTGCGTTTGTCGCTGCAGATAGACGCGTACGCAATACGCACTACGCAATACGCTTTAGTCAGCAATTCCCGTCTTTTTATCTGCGAGTAATTCCACGAACGCCTCGCTCGCCCGCCAGATGTCCCCCGCCCCCAGCATGAGAACTACATCCCCCGCCTCGGTCATTTCCTGGAGGCGCGTCGGAAGGTCCGTCTTGTCGGGGACGTAGTGTACGGCGCGGTGGCCAAACTGCTCGGCTCGCTCGGCCAGGCGGTCGCCGCTTACGCCCTCGATGGGCTCCTCGCGCGCCCCGTACACGTCGGTCAGGACGAGCACGTCGGCGTTGAAGAAAGAGCGGGCGAACTCGTCCATGAAGTTCTGGGTGCGGGAGTACAGGTGCGGCTGGAAGACGGCCATCACGCGGCGGTCCGGGAACCCCTGGTGGGCCGCGTCCAGCGTCGCCCGGATTTCGGTCGGATGGTGGGCGTAGTCGTCGAGCACCGTGGTGCCGCCGACCTCTGCCTTCTTCTCGAAGCGGCGGCGCACGCCCGTGAACGTCGTCAGCCCATTGCGCACCTTGTCGAACGCAATTTCGAGCTCCCGTCCCACCGCCACGGCGGCGAGCGCGTTGCGCACGTTGTGCAGGCCGGGCACCTGAAGCTCGATCTCGCCGAGCCGCTCCCCGTGTACCGTCACGTCGAAGCGGGTCGTCATCCTCTCGCGCCGGATGTTCTCCGCCCGCACCTCAGCCTGGCGCGTGGTGCCGTAGGTGATGACGCGCCGCTCAATGTCGCCGACGATGGCCTGCACGTTCGGATCGTCGAGGCAGAGGATGGCGGCGCCGAAGAACGGCACGCTGTTGGCGTATTCGGTGAAGGCGTCCTTGATGTCGTCTAAGTCGTCGTAGACGTCGAGGTGGTCCTCCTCGATGCTCGTGATGACGGCCAGCGACGGGGTGAGGCGCAGGAAGGCGCGGTCGTACTCGTCGGCCTCGATCACGATGACGTCGCCCTCGCCCGTGACGGCGTTGGAGCCGAAGGCCGTTACCTTCCCACCCACGATGACGGTGGGGTCGAACCCGCCTTCGGCCACGACGAGGCCGGCCATGGAGGTCGTGGTCGTCTTGCCGTGAGTGCCCGCAATGCCGACCCCAAATTTCATCCGGATGAGCTCGCCCAGCATTTCGGCCCGAGGGATGAGCGAGATGCGACGCCGTTCGGCCTCCAGCGTCTCGGGGTTTTCCGCCGGATCGATGGCGCTGGAGTAGACCACCACGTCGGCCTCGCCCACCTGCTCGGCGGCGTGGCCCTCGTAGATGGTGGCCCCCTCGGCTGCGAGCCGCTCGGTCACCTCGCTGGTCTCCAGGTCCGAGCCCGTCACGGTGTAGCCGCGGTTAAGGAGCACCTCGGCGATGGAGCTCATGCCGATCCCACCAATGCCTACCATGTGGATCTGGCGGATGCGGCCCAGGGCCGGTTGTGTGCGGAGTTCAGTCATCGGTGTCGGGCGCAGTCTACGCCGCAGATTGAAAACTCGGTTCGTGTCGGATTCTTGGTAGTCGCGCTGATGGCGCGGCTGTGCAACAGCTCAAATGTGCTCAACTCTGGCGGTAATAATCGGCGAGGGTGAGGACGTCGCGGGCGATGGTTTCGGCGGCGTCCGGGCGGGCCCGCTCCCGGGCCGCCTCGGCCATCTGGCTGAGGGCGTCCGGGTCGTCAAGCAGGTCGACGACCACCTCGCCCAGCCGGGCGTCGAGCTCCGGCTCTGGCAATAGGACGGCCGCGCCGGCCCGTTCCAGGCTCCGCGCATTTTTCGTCTGGTGGTCGGCCGTCACGTTGGGGGAGGGCACGAGCACGGCGGGCGTGCCCGTCACCATGAGTTCGCTGCAGGTGAGCGCCCCGGCCCGGCACACCACCAGGTCGGCCTCGGCGTACGCCGCCCCCATCTGGTCGATGTACGCGACGGTTCGAAGCCGGGGGTGCTCCTCGATCTCGCCCGCGATGGTGTCGTAGTAGCGCTCGCCCGTCTGCCACACCACGTGCACGTCGTCCTCGTGCAGGAGGGCCTCTAAGTTGTGCCCCACCGCGTCGTTGAGGGCGGCGCTGCCCAGCGATCCGCCCATCACCAGCACCACCCGCGCGTCCTCGGGCAACTCGAAAGCATTCCGGGCCGCGGCCGGGTCGGCCTCCCGGAGCGCCCGGCGCGTAGGGTTGCCACTCACCACCGCCCGCTCGTCCGGCACCCAGTCTTTCGCCTCGGGGAAGGCAAGGTGGATGCGCGATGCGAGCTGCGAGAGCACCCGGTTCGTGAGGCCCGCGTAGGCGTTCTGCTCCTGCACGAGCAGGGGACGCCCCCGCATCCACGCGGCCAGCAGCACCGGCCCGGCCACGTAGCCGCCGGTGCCCACGACCACGTCGGGATTGATGGACCCCACCAGGCGCCAGCTCTGCATGAGCCCCTGCGCTACCCGAATGGGCAGCAGGAGGTTCGAGGCCGTGGCCCGGCGCTCGATGCCCTGCGCCGTAATCGGGTGGAGGGCGTAGCCGGCCTGGGGCACGGCCCGCGCTTCGAGCCGGTCCCGCGTTCCGGCAAACACGATCTGGGCCTCCGGGCGGAGGGCCCGCACCGCGTCGGCGATGGCGATGGCCGGGTATACGTGGCCCCCAGTCCCACCACCTACCATCAGAACGTGTGGAGCGCGTTCGCTCATGATATCAAGAAAATAGGTCCGGAGAGACGTCCCGCCGGGACGCCCTATGTTTTGATGTCTGACTCTATGTCTCAGCGTGCCGCGAGATATTAAGCAGCACCCCCGCCATGATGCCGTCGGCCAACAGCGACGTGCCGCCGTACGAGACGAACGGCATGGGGAGGCCCGTCACCGGCAGCAGCCCACAGGCGACCCCCGCGTGCACGAAGCCGTACGTCACGATCACCGTAGTGAACCCGACCGCCAGGAACAGCCCCAGCGGATCAGGGGCATTGCGGGCAATACGCAGGTATCCCCGAAAGAGCAGCACGCAGAACCCGAACAGCAGAACGAGGGCGCCGATGAGGCCGTATTCCTCCGCGATAATTGCGAAAATGAAGTCGTTGTAGGGCGCCGGCAGAAAGTCGCGCTGCACACTTTTGCCGGGTCCGACCCCCGCGAGTCCGCCCACGGCGAACGCCATGCGCGCCTGGCGAGACTGATACCGTTCCCCCCTTTTGTCCATTGCCTGCTCGCTGTCGACGTTCGCAAACACGTCCATTCCGAGGTACGCCTCTACGCGGGCGGCCCGGTCCGGCGAGCTGGCAAGGACCCCGAACGCCATTACCGCTCCGAGCACGCCAAGGCCGACGATTTGCGCTACGCTCACCCGCCCCACGAGGCTCATCAGCAGGACGGCCCCCAGGAGCACCATGGCGGTCGAGAGGTCGTCGAGGCTGATAAGCCCGCATGTCAGCACCACCCACACCAGAATTGGTAGGAACGTCCGACCGAAGCTCTTCACGTACTCCTGCTTCTGCACCAGCAGAACCGCCAGGTAGAAGACCAGGGCCACTCGCGCAAGCTCCGAGGGTTGAAATCCGATGCCGGCGATCTGTAACCAGCGATCGGCCCCCGGCGAGAAGAGCCCCGAGACCTTGACGGCCACCAGCAGCACCAATGCCCCGAGGAGGCCGAGTCGGCTGTACCGGGCCAGTGTGCGGTAGTCGATCAGACTGACCCCCCACATCACGCCGAGCGCGATGCCCACACGTATGAGGTGGTTGACCAGAAAGTGCACCGGCTCGGTCCCGGCCCGTACCTCCGCCAGGTACGTGACAGCACTATACACGGCTACCATGCCGGTTGCCGCGAGGCCGAGCACGACCCACACCACGTACTTGTCCGCCGGGGCGCGGTCGGCAAGTTTATGTCGGAAGGTCTGGATGAAGCTCATCAAACGTCAATGCTGCGTCGGAAATCTCAACTCTTCGGTCTGGCGCGTATTGCGCAGTGCGTATAGCGTAATGCGTAGTGCGTATAGCG
>CAZMDV010000275.1:0-4017 GCA_964564875.1 uncultured Salinivenus sp. | reverse complement strand
GACGCGTCGGGGCGCTCCGGCGCGACGTTTCTCACAGTCACCCGTTCCTACAACGAGAACATCGAACTGGCGGCAGAGCTTCCGGTGGCCCGCTACGCCACGGATGCCACGTCGGCTACGGCAGTGGGCAACCCCTACGTAGGCGTCGGATTCGCCAGCACCTCCCGGCCGATCCTCTTCGAATTCGGCGTTCGGATTCCCGCGGTGCCGTCCAACCGGGCGCGCAGGGCCGGCCAGCGCGCCGACCTGGGACGCACCGCTGCGTTCCGCGACGAGACCTTTTCGGGGACGGCCCTCCTCAACGGCCGCTTCTCGCTCGGTCGCCGCACCTCGCTTCGCCTCCGCGGGGGGCTCACGTACGCTTCGGCGGATGCCGACAGTGCAGACGGGAATGAGGGCCGCTGGCGGCTTCCCTACAGCGTGCAGCTCTGGCGGGACGGCGAGCTGTTCGTGACCGGACTGAGCATCGCCGGGCGGCCGATCCTTACAGATTCTGCCCCGGAGGTGGACCGGAGCACGCACCGCGCCGTCTTCTCGCTCATGCTCGACGGGGAGCGCGTACAGCCGGGGTTGCTCATAGGTACCGGTCTCGATCCCCTCCTCAACGACGGTGAGTTCGTGCTCGTCGGGGGCCTTACGCTCTCCATCTCGTACGGCCGATAGGGGTGGAAAGCGCGCGGCAGGGGCTCTGCCGTCCCGGTTCGCGCATCACCTCCTCACGCCTCCTCCTCGTCAAGCACAATCTCCCGACGCAGGCGCGCCACCGGAATGCCCAGCTGCTTACGGTACTTCGACACGGTGCGCCGGGCAATCTTGAAGCCCTTTTCCTCGAGCGCGTCGGCGAGGTCCTGGTCCGACATCGGATCCGTCTTGTCCTCGGCATCCACGATGCGCTGGAGCTCGGCCTTCACTTCCTTGTTCGACACCTCCTCGCCGTCGACGGTCTCGAGCCCCTCAGAGAAGAAGTACTTGAGCTCGTAGACACCCCACTCGGTCTGCACGTACTTGCCGTTCACCACGCGGCTAACCGTAGAGATGTCCATGTCAATGATCTCGGCCACGTCCTTCAGGATCATGGGCTTGAGGTTGCCCTCGCCGTACCGGAAGAAGTCCTCTTGGAGCTGCACGATGGCGTCCATCACCAGATACATGGTGTGTCGCCGCTGATTGATGGAGTCGATAAACCAGCGGGCCGAGTTGAACTTGTCCTTAAGAAACTCCTCGGTGTCCTCATCCACCTGGTCCTCGTTACCCGACTTCTTTTGTGCCTTGAGCTTCTCGAGCATCTTGCGGTAGTGGCGCGAGACGTGCAGGTCGGGCGCGTTGCGACCGTTGAGGGTGATGACGAACTCCCCGTCCACGTACCGCACCGTGAAGTCGGGCGTGATGTAGTTGGTCTCTTCCGAAAACTCCCCTTCCCCAGGCTTCGGATCCAGGCGCTGCCGGATAAGATCGAAGGCCGTCTTTAGCTCCCGTTCATCGACGCCGAGGCGCTTTTCGAGCTTGTCGAAGTGCTTTTTCGTGAAGGCCTCGTACTCGTCCTCCAGCATGGCGATGGCCGTGTCGCGGCCGTCCACGTCCCCGGGCATGCGATAGAGCTGGAGCAGCAGGCACTCCTGGAGGTCCCGCGCGGCGATGCCGGCCGGATCGAGCGACTGCACCTGCCGCAGCACTTTCTCCACGTCCTCCTCGTCGATCTCAATCCCATGGTTGAAGAGAATGTCGTCGAGAATCGAATCGATCTCCCGCTTCAGATAGCCGTCCTCGTCGATGGACCCGATGATCTGATCAGCAATGATTTCCTCGGTCTCGTCCAGGTTCAGGAACGAAATCTGCTCCTGCAGCTGCTCGGGCAGGGATTGGTCCGCCGGCATGGGCCGATCCCGGTCCTCATCGTCTCCCTGGTAGCCGGGATTGGCGTTGTAGCCGTACATGTCGTCGGTATTGTTAAGGAGGTCCTCGACGTCGAAGTCTTCTTCCTCCTCGTCCTCGGTCTCCAGTTCATTCTCCATCTCCTCGGCGGTGGCGTCGATTTCGTCCTCTTCCCGCTGCTCCTCTTCCCCGAGCCCCTCCTCGAGCAGGGGATTCTCCTCGAGTTCCTCCTCGATGCGCCGCTCCAGGTCAAAGGTGTCCAGCTGCAACAGCTTGATGTACTGGATCTGCTGCGGCGAGAGTTTCTGCTGGAGTTCCTGTTCCTGTTTGAGTTCTAACATGTTGCTCATAGCTGTCGGGCAAGTGGGTGAGGTCAGGGTTATCCGACGAGTGCGAGGTGCGATTGGGGGCATTCGTCCGCCGCCCTGGTGTAACGACGACCCCAGCTTTTTAGGACGCAAAATTCATTCCGCTGCGTGCATGTCGTGTTACGGGGTGGGGCCCCGAAAGTTTGAGGGGGTGCTCCCAGGCAAGGTCCTCCCCCCTGAACCTGGACGTGGGTGCTGCCCCGCGCTCGGGTAGCACGCCCACACCCTGACTGTCCCGAACCCGGCTCAATCGCCTCCGACACCGGGACGAAGGCCGGCGTGGCACACAGTGCCCACACATGAAACCCTCGACCGCTGCCCTGCTTGAACGAAGCCATAGTGCCCATCCATCAATCTTGCCCTCCTCCCTGTCCATGAGCACTCCCCGATCAGACGCCCTCGATCCTGAAGCCGACCGCTCGGAGACCGACGTCGAAAAGCTGCTGCGCCCGCAGTCGCTCGATGAGTTTATCGGGCAAGAGAAGACCAAAGAAAACCTCAACGTGTTCATGAGGGCGGCGCTACAGCGGGGAGAGACGCTGGATCACGTGCTGCTTTCAGGCCCCCCTGGCCTCGGCAAAACCACACTCGCCACGATCATCGCCAACGAGATGGGCGCGCGGATCCGTACGTCCAGCGGGCCTGTTCTCGAGAAGCCGGCCGACATTGCGGGCGTGCTTACGAACCTTGAGGAGGGCGACCTTCTGTTCATCGACGAGATTCACCGCCTCACGCCTGTCGTCGAGGAGTACCTCTACTCGGCGATGGAGGACTACCGCATCGACATCGTGATCGACGCCGGGCCCAACGCCCGCACCGTGCAGATCGACCTGCCGCCGTTCACGATGGTGGGGGCCACGACGCGAAAAGGCCTCCTCACTGCTCCTCTCCGCGCCCGCTTCGGCATCGACTTTCGCTTCGACTACTATTCGGCCGAACTCCTGCAGCAAATCACGCAGCGCTCGGCCCGCATCTTGGACGTGGATGCGACCGCGGACGGGGCCTACGAGATCGCCCGTCGGAGCCGGGGCACCCCCCGCGTGGCCAACCGTCTGCTCCGTCGCACCCGCGACTTCGCGGAGGTGGAGGGAGACGGCCGCATCACGCAGGCCATCGCCGACCGGGCCCTCAACGCGCTGGACGTGGACGAGGAAGGGCTCGACGACATGGACACGCGCATCCTCCTCACCCTCATCGACAACTTCGACGGCGGGCCGACGGGGCTCAAAAACCTGGCGGTGTCGGTGGGCGAGGAGTCCGGCACGATCGAGGAGGTGTACGAGCCGTACCTCATCCAGGAGGGCTTCATGGAGCGCACCCCGCGGGGCCGCGTGGCTCTCCAGCGGGCGTACGACCATTTCGATCGAGCCTCGTCGCCCGACCAGGACTTGTTCGATCAGAAGTGACGGAGCAGATCCTGACCGGAGATCCGCTCAGGACGACTCAGTGCTTTCCCCAGCGAGCGGCGGCTCTGGGGTTTCCTCGCCGGTCGACGGAGGCCTCGGGGCTCCCTTCCGACGAGGCCGGCTCGGGCACCCCATCGGTTCCCTCCGGGACGCGGCGCAACGTATCGACCGTGTGCCCCCGCTCCGAAACGAGCGCTCTCACGACCCTCCCGTCAGGGCTAGAGCCAGATGAACATCTGAGAACCTGTTTTGCGAGTGGATGCGGAGCCGAGACACAGTGGGCGACGCACATGAACGGTGCCCAAGCGAGCCCTGGAGCGGCGCTACTGGGTGAGTGCAGAAGGCGTTTTGCGCAAGATCCACGAAGTCGC
>CAZMDV010000274.1:0-4028 GCA_964564875.1 uncultured Salinivenus sp. | reverse complement strand
TATCGCAAGATTCGGGAGGAGCACGACTTCTTTGAGGTCGTGGAGACGCCGGAGCTCGCGGCGGAGGTCACGATTCAGCCTGTCGAGCGCCTTCCCGTCGACGCTGCGATTCTGTTTTGCGACATCATGGTGGTGCCGGAGGCAATGGGACTTGACGTAAAGATGGTGTCGGGACAGGGGCCGACGTTTCCCGAACCCCTCACCACGCCCGACGAGATGGAGCGGCTCGTAGAGCCGGACGTAGATTCGGCCCTCGGGCACGTCTTCGAGGCCCTTACGGTCACGCGACGAGAGTTGAACGGCCGGGTGCCACTCATTGGCTTCTCGGGGGCGCCGTGGACGCTCATGGCGTATATGGTGGAGGGGGGTGGGAGCAAGTCGTACCGGGCTGCCCGACGCTGGCTGTACCGTCATCCCGAGGCGAGCAAGGCCCTGTTGCAGCACACGGCCGACGTGATCGTCGAGTACCTCGTCGGCCAGGTGGACGCCGGGGCACAGATGCTCCAGGTGTTTGACTCCTGGGCGGGCCTGCACAGCCCGGACACGTTTCGCACGTTCGTCCTGCCGTACCTCGACGAGATTGCCACGCGGGTCAAGGATGCACATCCCGATGTCCCGCTCGTCGTCTTCGCCAAAGGGGCCCACTACGCCCTCGACGCGCTGGCGGACACCGACTACGACGTGCTCAGCCTCGACTGGACCATGGCGCCTGAAGCGGCCCGCGACACAGTGGGCGAACGCGCTGTGCTGCAGGGCAACCTCGATCCGTGTGGCCTCTACGCTCCCCCTGATGTCCTCCGCCGCGAGGTGCAGCGTATGCTGGCGGGCTTCGGGCCGCAGCACCACATCGCCAACCTGGGCCACGGCATGCTTCCAGACCACGACCCCGAGCACGCCCGCGTCTTCGTGGACGCGGTGCACGAGCACTCCGAGCACATGCGCACTGTTTGAAGTTGGGGGGCGGGAGCGTGGGCGCTCGGGGGAGGGAGAGAACATATCCCCACCCTTCGGTAACGGGAGGCCCCTTTTCGTCACGGAAGCCCTTCCAAAGAGTCACCGGAGCGGCTCGCAGAGCCGACAGATCGTTCCCCGACCGCACTCGAAACCCCTCACACGCACAAACTCCACACGCCCAGACGCAGCCATGCTCGATACTTCCTCTCCGCAAATCCGCGCCGTCCTTCCGCTGCTCTACGTTGCGTGGGCCGACGGGGTCCTCACCCCCTCCGAGGCCGACACGATTCGCGCCCAGCTCCAGGCCCAGGACTGGATCGACGAGTCGACCCGCGAGGAGATCTGTCGGTACCTCGATCCGCAGTCGCCCCCGACCCCCACGCAGTACTTCCGATGGGTGCGGGCGCTGAAGGAGGGGGCCGCGAACACGTCGGTGACAACGCGGTGCTCCCTCGCCGAGCTCGGCCTCGCGGTGGCACGGATTGGGGGCGACGGGGCGGCCCTGCCGGAGGCCTCCCGGCGCGCCCTGGAAGACATCGAGGCAGCCCTCGACGTTGATGGGAAGGAGGTGGTCTGTGATCTTCTCGGCGAGCGACCGGAACCGGAGCCTCCCTCGGTCGAGGCGCCGTTCGGCGTCGAGGCGATGACGGCCCTGCTGGATGGCGAGCACGCGGAGCTCCGCACCCGCCTCCGCACGCTGCTCCAGGACCCCGTCTTCGAGTACCGGCCGGAGCTCGACACCCCGGCCTACCGCGAACGGGTGCTCCACTGGTGTCAACTGCTGGCCGAGCAGGGCCTCGGGGCGCTGGGGTTTCCCGAGAAATACGGCGGGGAGGGGGACATGGGGAAATTCATCACCGTGTTCGAGACGCTCGCCTACCACGACCTCAGTCTGGTCATCAAGTTCGGGGTGCAGTTTGGCCTGTTCGGGGGGAGCATCCACCGCCTGGGCACGGAGCGCCACCACGACGAGTACCTGAAGCGCGCCGCCACCCTGGACCTGCCGGGGTGTTTTGCCATGACGGAGTGGGGCCACGGCTCGAACGTGCGGGAGCTGGAGACGACCGCCCGCTACGACCCGGCGACCGAAGAGTTCGTGATCAACACGCCGCACGACGGGGCGCGGAAGGAATGGATCGGGAACGCGGCGGCCCATGGCCAGGTGGCCACCGTCTTTGCGCAGCTCCACACCGACGGCGAAGAGCACGGCGTCCACGCCTTCCTCGTGCCCATCCGCACCGAAGACGGCACGCCCATGCCGCGCGTCCGCATCGAGGACTGTGGCGAAAAAATTGGGCTGAACGGGGTGGACAACGGGCGGCTCTGGTTCGACCAGGTGCGCATCCCGCGCGAGAACATGCTGGACCGCTACGCTCAGGTGGCCCCGGATGGGGCCTACGAAAGCCCCATCCCGAGCCCTGGCAAGCGCTTCTTCACCATGCTGAGCACGCTGGTCGGGGGCCGCATTAGCGTGGCGCGGGCCGGGCTGAGCGCCGCCAAGTCGGGCCTCACGATTGCCGTCCGCTACGGCAACCGGCGGCGGCAGTTTGGGCCGAAGGACGAGCCGGAGGTGCCCCTCCTGGACTACCGCACCCACAAGCGCCGCCTGCTGCCGCGCCTAGCCACGACCTATGCCCTCCACTTCGCGCTCGACGATCTGACAACGCGCTTCGCAGCGACGGGGCGGGACGCGTCGCTCGACACGATCGAGGCGGAGGCCAACGCGCTCAAGGCGTACGCCACCTGGCACACCACCGACACGCTGCAGGGGGCGCGCGAAGCCTGCGGGGGGCAGGGCTACCGGGCCGACAACCGGATCGGACGGCTCAAGGCCGATACGGACGTGTTCACTACTTTCGAGGGCGACAACACGGTGCTCATGCTGCAGGTGGCCAAAGGCCTGCTGTCGGATTTCCGGCGCGAGTTTCGCGACATGAATCTGCTGGGCATGGCACGCTTCATGGCCGACGAGGTGGCGACGCGAATGACGGAGCTCAACCCCGTCGTCACACGCAAAACGGATCCCGAGCACCTGCGGAGCCTCGACTTTCAGCGGGGCGCCTTCGAGTACCGGGCCGACCACATGCTCCAAAACGTGGGTCAGCGCCTGAAGCGCCGCATTGACGACGACCGGGACCCGTTCGACGCGTTCGTCGACGTGCAGGACCACCTCGTGCAGCTCGCCCACGCGGAAGCCGAGCGGGTGATTCTGGATCGGTTCGTCGACGCCATCGAGGCGGTCGAGGACGACCCGCTCGACGAGACACTCACGACGCTCCGCCAGCTGTTCGCGCTCTCCCGCATCGAGGACGATCTAGACTGGTACCTGGAGGCCAGTTACGTGACCCCGCCCAAGGCAAAAGCCATTCGGGGCGCCGTCAATGACTTATGCGACGAGGTGCGGCCCCACGCCGAGGCGCTGGTCGACGCCTTTGGCATCCCGGATGCACTTCTCGCGGCCCCCATCGCGACGCGGGAGGGAAGGGAACCGGTCTGACTGCTCCGCGACGGGCCGTCAAAGAACGACGATCCACACGATCGCCATAAGGAGACAGCCCCCAAGGATCCATCGGTTCGAGGGGGCCGTCCAGCGTCCTCGCCTGTACGCCCCGTAGAGCGCAGCGGGCCAGAAGAGGAGGACGAGGAGCAGCATCGTCCCCTGCCGGTCGTACCACGGTTCGCCGGTCGCCTCCGAAAGCTGAACCTCCGTCAGCGTCTCGCCACACACCGGGCAGTAGTCGTCCGAGGCCTCACGGTGGGCCCCACAGGACGGACATCGTTCCATGGTTTTCGCGTGGCTTGATGGGAGAGGTGAGAAGAGGAGGGAGGGGTAGAAGGACGGGCCTGAGGGAGTACTGCCCTGTCAGGTGCGAATCTTGACGGGAACGATTTGCGCACCTCTTGACTCGGAGCTTGAGGATGTGATGCGTAAATGCATGACCAAGAACGGTATAGCGCAGTGCTTTCCGAGCCGTACATTACGCTTTGCAGACGGTGGGGAGAAGGCCAGGCATCCTTCTAAGAAGACACGCAAAAGAATCTTTACAACGAGACATTCCTGGCGTAGCGCTGGA
>CAZMDV010000273.1:0-4038 GCA_964564875.1 uncultured Salinivenus sp. | reverse complement strand
AGGGTCGTACTTGTTGATTGATAGCGTTGAAGTCGTGCAGCGAAGCGTGTAAGAGCAATTGGTCGGGGGTTGATCACCCGAGTCGGAACTGGTGGACGACATCTTTCCTCTCGTCGAAGGGGCGACTGAGTCATCCCGTCATCGGCTGAGTAGAGGTCCCCGCCTTCTCCCCCACAGCCTGTGTGATGCGGTCCAGGAAGATGGCGAGAATCACGATGGCGAGCCCGCCCTCAAAGCCGATTCCGATGCGCAACTGTTGGATGCCCTCAACAACCGGATCGCCGAGGCCGCCAGCCCCAATGAGGGCCGCAATCACGACCATCGAGAGTGCGAGAAGCACCGTCTGATTGACCCCTGCGAGAATGGTCGGGAGCGCCATGGGGAGTTCCACCTTAAAGAGCAACTGCCGGGGGGTGGACCCGAAGGACTGGGCGGCCTCGACGGCCTCCTCCGACACCTGCCGGATGCCAAGGTTTGTGAGGCGCACGCAGGGCGGGGTGGCAAAGATGAAGGTGGCGATGACCCCCGGCACCTCGCCGAGGCTGAAGAGAACGACGGCCGGGATGAGGTACACGAACGCCGGCATCGTCTGCATAAAATCGAGGATGGGACGGGTCACAGCGTCCACAACGTCGTTCTTTGCCGCCCATATGCCGATGGGAATGCCGATCAGGAGCGAGAGAAGCGTGGCTGTGACGATGAGGGCAAGCGTCTGCATGGTCAACTCCCAGAGGCCCATCCCGAACGCGACTTCTAAACCGAAGAGTGTAAACTCGACATTTTCCAGGAGCGTGAAGCCGATGAGGGAAAACGCGGCCACCCCCCGAGACGCCACCCACCACGCCAGGAGTGTGAAAAGAAGAATCATCGCCCAGCTTGGCAAAAACAGCAAGGCGTCCTCAAGCCCCTCGATGGTCGCCCCAATCGTAAACGTCACCCCATCGAGGAAGGGCTCGAAATTGTTCTGAATCCAGTCAATAAGCGCCGCGAAGGCGTCGCCGAGGTCCAGCGTCATGGATTGGGAGAAGCGTTGTATGGATAGAACCGTCGAGTGCGTGCCGCTCAGGAGCGTCCCCGCTAAGCCATCGTCGCTCGTGCGTCGGCTTCGTTCGGGGCGGCTTCTCTTCTAGTCCTCCCGTCTCCGCCTGCATTCTGGACGACTTCTTCCATGATTGCCTCTTCGCTCACCACTCCCCGGAGGTCCCCATCTCGGTTGCGAACGGCCACTGGCCCCTCAGCGTCGAGCAGAACAGGGAGCACCTCGGCCACGGGCGCATGGGCGGACACAGAGGGCCCGTCGGAGGGAATCGTTTCGCCGTCCCGGCGGGGTCGCATAACCGTGTAGGCCGGGACGATTTTCGTGCGGTCTACGTTTTCGACGAAGGAGCGGACGTAGTCGTCGGCCGGCTCGGTGAGGATTTCCGTGGGGGTTCCAACCTGGGCGATCCGGCCGTCCTTCATGATGGCAATTCGGTCGCCCATCTTGAGCGCCTCGTCGAGGTCGTGGGTGATGAACAGAATCGTACAGGCCGGGTCCCACTGTTCCTGCAGCTCGAGCAGCTCGTTCTGCATGTCCGTGCGGATCAGGGGGTCGAGTGCGCTGAAGGCCTCGTCCATCAGAAGAATTTCCGGGTCGTTGACCAGCGCCCGGGCCAGCCCCACGCGCTGCTGCATGCCCCCGCTCAGTTGGTTCGTCTGGCTGTGCTCGTAGCCCTCCAACCCTACCACACTGAGCGTCTCGCGGGCCTTCTCGCGCCGCTGCTCCCGGTCCATCCCCGCCACCTCAAGCCCGTATTCTACGTTCCCAATGACGCTCCGGTGCGGAAAGAGACCGAAGTTCTGGAACACCATCGACATCTTGGTGCGACGAAGCTCCCGGAGACTCTCGTCGTCGAGCTCCGTGACGTCCTCGTCATGGACGCGTACGCTCCCGAAGGTCGGCTCAATGAGCCGATTGACGCACCGGAGGAGCGTGGACTTCCCACTCCCCGACAGGCCCATGACCACGAAGATCTCCTGCTCGTGGACCTCGAACGTCGCGTCGTCGACCGCGATCACGGAGTCCGTCTCCTCCTTGACCTCGGCCTTCGACGCTCCCTCCTGGGCCAGCGTACGCGCCCGCCCAGGATCACCGCCGAAGATTTTCCAAAGTCCCTCTACCTCAATGACAGCCATGGTACACAACTCCTCTCATTCACTGGTAACAAGCACAGCGGCCAATACAGCCTTCAAGCTAGCGAACAAAGATTGCCCCTTCCCCTTCCCCCACGATTCAACTTGTTTAGCATCCTGAACGGAACGTGTTTAGAAGAACTGAGCACTTTCCTCCGATCTCTCCTTTTTTATGTAACCTTATTGGGAGTTCTGGGGGCAGCACCGCCTGTCCACGTCTGGCCGACACGCTCCCGCCGTTTTCGACCTGCGACGGTCGCGCAAACAGAGCATGGAAGAACGCCTCACGGAGAGGCTAGGGGATTCCCCCACGGAAACGACCGGGACTTTGTTTACGGATGCCCGCAACATTTTCTATACTGTGCGTATCGCAACGCAAAGTCCTGTGTGCTTCACGTTTCTCGCCAACCAAATTTCTAGCCTTATGGAATCTGATGACCAGAACCGTGTATCACGGAGACGCTTTCTTCACTCTCTGAGCATTGCGGGCGTCGTGGGAGCGAGCGGTTCGCTCCTCACGGCGTGTGGGGGCGGCTCAGACGGGTCTGGGGACGGCTCATCCTCGCAGGCTGAGTCCGACGTCGGCAGTGCGACCGCCTCGGCGGACTGTTCGGACCTGTCGAGCCTCTCGGACTCGGAGAAGCAACAACGCAAGCAGATGGTGAATTCTCTCAACTACGTGGAAGAATCCCCGGAAGAGAAAAAGAACTGTGCGAACTGCCAGCTCTACCAGCAGGAGAAGTATGGTTCCGGCTGCGGGGGCTGCCAGCTCTTCCCAGGGCCTGTCTATGCACAGGGATACTGTGACTCCTGGGCCCCGAAGTCCTAACAGGGCTCCGGCACTGTTGCTGCGCACCCGGGCTATCTCGGGGTGCGTTCGGCTCAGTCGTCCGCTCGTCCCCGAAAAGAGCTTCCCGTCTGTTCCCACCGCCCTACCCGGGTTCACACCGGTCGGGGCGGTCGTGTATGTCCGTTCCCTGTCCGGAACGCGCCGCGGGTCGAGCAAGGAGGCCTGCTGTGGGGGACGTGGTGAACGCCCCCGTCCTCGACCCGTAGAGCGAACCGCCCCAAATTGAATTACTCCCTTTGCGCTCTGTGCCCGACGATCGCTCCGCTGAGGTCATCGAAACCGTCGCCGACGGCCTGCGCCTGCAGGTGGGCGACCTGCCCGGCGACTACGCCCCTGATCTGCTGAAGGCCGAGCCCGCGGCGTACGTCGTGGGCTTTACGGCCGGCGTGAGCCGTGCGATGGGCATGTCGGTGGGCAACCACACGATTCGCACCCTGGAGCGAGGCTGCCGACAGGGCCTGCCGCGCGAGGGCGACCTCGGGCAGCGTCTCGCCGACATCGCGGCGGGCATCGTCTTCGACGGGAGTGTGACCAGCGATCCGGACCTTACGACGCTACGCGAGAAGGGGGAAGAAGAAGGCCGGGCGTTCGTGGAGGACCGCACGCCCCCGTCGCTCCTCCGTGACCTGGTGTACGAGTGATTGCGTTTGAGAGCAGGGGAGAGGGTGAACGGGAGAACGGGCGTGTGCCCTCGATCCCCGATTCTCACTCTGCAACCTGCAGCTCGGCTGTCTCCTCCACTCCTTCTCCCGCGCCCCTCTCCCCCATTCTCCTATTCCCCGAGAGATGCCGTACCGCACGCCGGAGGACCGCTTTGAGGACCTCCCCGACTTTCCGTACGCGCCGCACCACGTGGCCGTCCGGGACGACCTACGGATGCACTACGTGGACGAGGGGGAAGGCGCGCCTGTGCTTTGCCTCCACGGCGCCCCCACCTGGGCGTACCTCTACCGTCGCATGATTCCGCCACTGGTCGAGAAGCACCGGGTCGTGGTCCCGGACTTCATCGGGTTCGG
>CAZMDV010000272.1:0-4041 GCA_964564875.1 uncultured Salinivenus sp. | reverse complement strand
TCGGGGTACGAGAGGGCCCCGCTCTCAATCTCGGCCCGGCGGACGCTATCGACGGCGGTGACGCCGTGCCGTCGCAACTCGCGGCCTCGTTTCATGAACGGCTCCAGCGACTCGTGGTAGCAGGCGGCGTGAAACTCCTTCTCCTGCGGATCGTCAGCGAGGCAGACGAGCGCTCCGTCCCCCTCCCGGAGCGTCGTCAGCGTCATGTCGTCGGTGTACCCGAGGACGGTGGCCCCGTCTCGCATGGATTCCGGCGCGGCCTTCACGGCCGCTGCGATCTGAGTGTCGGACGGCGGGGGCGTTTGGGCCTCGGTGCTCCAGGACGGGAGGAGTAGCACGACGGTGCAAAGCAGAAGGAGGCGTCGCATGGGACCGGGGTGAGGGATCGTGAATGGGACACACGAGAACCGATCGCCCGTGGCCGCCGGGCGGATCGCAAAATATTGGTCGTAATCCTCGGATCCAAGGAGGGGACGACAGCTCTTGCAAACCGGCACGCGAATTGCGCTTCCACCGGTTGAGCCGCACCTTCAAGCTACTGTGTTTTCCTCAACGTCTGACCTCTGCTGTGTTTGAGGCCCTCCAGCGACACTGGGCGCACTTCTTTGGCACGACCCCGCAGCGACCCACGCCCGGCATCCTTCTCCCGGGCGGAGGGGCGCGGTCCGCCTACCAGGCGGGCGTGATTCGCTACATCGCGGAGGCCTTCCCCGAGGCCTACTTTCCCATCCAGACTGGTGTCTCGGCCGGGGCCATCAACGCGGCCCATCTGGGCAACCACACGGGGACGTTCGAGGAGGCCGCCCAGCACGTGGTCGACGCCTGGACGGGACGGGAGCTCGACGACATCATCGAGGTGGAGTCCAGTTTGGGCCTGCTTTGGGACATGCTCTGGGACGCGCGGGCGGTGCCTCCGGAGGAGCCCACCTCGGCAGACGTGCGGTCGACGCACGGCCTCCTCGACACCACGCCCCTCTCGGAGACGCTCTACGATCACCTGGACGAACCGGACGGGACCCTCTCGGGCGTGCGCCCCAACCTGGCCGACGGCCGCCTGCGGGCCCTGGCCGTCGTGACCACCGACTACGCCACGGGACAGACGGTGACCTGGGTACAGGGAGAGGGCTTCGACGCCTGGGAGCGACCGGACCGGATTGGGCGGCACACGCAGCTCACCGTAAACCACGTGATGGCGTCCACGGCCCTGCCGCTCGTCTTTCCGGCCGTGCGCATCGGCAACTCCTGGTACGGGGACGGCGGCATCCGCCTCTCCGCGCCCCTCGCGCCGGCCGTCCACCTCGGGGCGGATAAGATTTTGGCCATCTCGACGCACTACTCGCGGAGCCGGGCGGAGAGTGAAGAAATTGTGCTGGAGGGGTATCCGCCCACGGCCCAGATCGTGGGGGTGCTCATGAACGCCATCTTTCAGGACGCGCTGCCCCAGGACGCCCACACCCTACAGCGCATCAACGCGCTTCTGGACGAGCTCCCCCCCGGGAGGCGGCATGGCATGCGGCCATTGGAGCTTCTCCAGATTCGGCCCTCGGTGGACCTGGACGCCCTGGCGCACGACTACCGGGATCAGGTGCCGGGCCCGATTCAAACGCTCACCAGCGGCCTGGGGACCCGCGAGCGAGCGAGCCCCGACTGGCTGAGCGTGCTCCTCTTCCACCCGGGCTACATCGAGCAACTCCTCGAAATTGGCTACGACGACGCGCGGCAGAAACACGACCAACTGGAGGCCTTCCTGGCCGATACGGCGGTCGACACTGCCGATCCGCCGGGGCTGCGTCGCGCTGAGCCAGGGGCGACCCCCGAGGAAGAGGCCGTATCCACGTCCACCGGCACAGACCCCGAGTCGACCCCGACCGACATCGCAGAGGACGCGAGTTCGGGATAGTGCGGTGCCCCGTCGACGGTATGGTTCCCGTCCGCATCCTCAGCGTCGCTGAGCGGCAGGAAAGCCGTTTGTCATCGTCGGAAAAATAGGGCCAGTGCGATCCCGAGGGCCACCCATCCAACTCGGTGTCGCCACGTCGCGGATGGAGGCTGTGGCTCTTCCGGCCCCGACGACGTGGCAGGGGACGACTCGCCCCTCGACCCTTCAGGAAGAGTGGACACCGTCCGTCGATCGGCGTAGACCGTCGTCAATTCGGCCCCGAGGAAGAAGATCTGCGCCGAGTAGTAGACCCAGATCAATAGCGCTACGAGTGCGCCGGCCGCGCCAAACGACGAGGTGACGGACGCTCGACCAAGGTATAATCCTAGTGCCCAAGTGCCCAGCGTCACAAGGAAGGCCGTCAGAAGGGCGCCCGGCCATACGTCGGCCCACCGGACGGGGGCATCGGGCAGGGTGCGATACAACACCCCAAACAGGAGGCCGAGGGTCGCGAGAGAAACCAGCCGCTCCGCTGCTTGGAAGAGCATCGGAACGGCGAGCAGGTCCGCCAGTCCGGCCAAGAGGGAACTGAGCATCAGGCTTGCGATCATCATGATTCCGACCCCCACCACGAGGAGGAGAGAGAGTACTCGGCTCCGCAGGAAGCCCGTCAGGCCCGTATGCTGAGGCGTGACGCCCCAGATGGTGTTGAGCGCCTCTTGGAGGCGCGCGAACAGGGCCGTGGCCCCAACCACTAAGATGAGACCGCCCAGGACGGTTGCCCACGTGCCAGCGGTCGGGGCCGCCGAGGCGCTTTCCAAAAGACCCTCCAGTAGCGCGGCCCCGTCGGTCCCGATGGCTGTCTCCACCCCCGCTATAAGTTCGGCCTGCGCCGCTTCGGGCCGGCGGCCATACAGTAGACTGGCGACCGCGAGCACCAGCACGAGGAGCGGGGCGAGGGAAAAGATCGCGTAGTAGGCAAGCGCGGCGGAGAGCCGCTCCCCATGGTCGGCACTGTAGGAACTGAGGGTCTTTGTCACGAGCTGCTTTGCACTAGCGAGGGTCATGTCGGTACGGGAGGTGGTCGGGCTAGGAGAGATCAGCGATACAAGGGGCGAAGCGCCATGGGGACTGAGGGCATCTTACGTCACGGATCGCCCGTCTACGTTTTCCGAAGCCTCATGAGAGACAAGTGAGACTGAGGTGCGAGAACGCGTGGAGATGATAAGGCGGCACAACAGTGGGGCCCAGGTTGCACGTTTGGAGGGCTACGTGGAACGGCCGCTTCTTCCTTTCAGACCAACCATCCGAGGGTAGTGCTGATTCACCAACCCGACACGTTATACCCCACGGGGGCGATGTGTCTATTCAATGTGTTCCCTTGTCGCCAAATCCATCCGTTTGGTCTCCCATGTTGAGTCAGGTCTGGAGCAGTACCACGCACGGGGTGGAAGCCCTGCCCGTCGAGCTCGAAACGAACGTCGCCTCCGGCATGCGGGGCCTCTCGGTGGTGGGCCTCCCGCGGGCGGCGGTCCGCGAGAGCTTCGATCGCGTCCGTGCCGCCCTCGAAAACAACGGCATCCCCGTGGAGTGGGGCCGCATCACCATCAACCTCGCGCCCGCCGACGTGCCGAAGGAGAGCGCGGCCTTCGACCTGCCGATGGCGGTGGGGTGGGTGGCCGCCAGCAGCGACACGCTCAACGGCACTGTGCTGGACCGCTACTGGCTTACCGGCGAGCTGGCCCTGGACGGCACGGTGCGGCCCGTCAACGGCGTCCTGCCGATGGCGATGAAGGCACGCGAGGAGGATTACGAGGGCGTCCTGGTGCCCGCCGAAAACGCCGCCGAGGCCGCGGTGGTGGACGACCTCACCGTCTTTCCGGTAGAGACGATCACCGAGGCCTTCGAGATTCTACAGGACCCGCACGGGCCGGAGGCTCCTGAGCCACACACAAACGACCTCGACGCCATCTTCGATGAGGCCCGCCGCTACCGGCGCGACCTGAGCGACGTGCGGGGGCAGGAAAACGTGAAGCGGGCCCTCGAAGTGGCGGCCGCGGGCGGGCACAACGCGCTCATGGTGGGCCCGCCCGGCTCCGGCAAGACGATGCTGGCCCGCCGCATGCCCACCATCCTGCCGCCCCTCAGCACCGACGAGGCGC
>CAZMDV010000271.1:0-4061 GCA_964564875.1 uncultured Salinivenus sp. | reverse complement strand
GCCTTCTGCACTCGCCTGGTAGCCACCGACAGCTGTCGGTGTCGTTTGGGCGACGTTTTGTGCGTCGCCCAGTGTGTCTCGGCTTCTCATCCATCCACCAAGCAGCTTCTCAATCTTCTATCCTACTGAAAGACGCTGACTGATTGAGACACACGAGCTTACGAGCCTGCGTTGAAAAGTGTTTTCGCCCCACACGAGGGCGCGACGGGTCCCTCGTCAGGGGCGAAACGGAGAGCCGGACGGCTCCTGTCGTTGATCCCCCAGCACCTCGTCAAGAATCTGGTCGCCGCCCGCAGCCAGGAGGTCGGCGGCCAGTTGACGCCCCACGGCCCGCCCGTCTTCCGGCGCGCACCGCCGCCGATCCCGATAGTGCTCGCTGCCATCGAGGGCGGCAATACAGGCGTCGAGGACGAGTGTCTCATCCTCGACGCGCCCCCAGGCCCCGAGCGGGACCTGACATCCCCCGCCTACCTTCCGCAGAAACGCACGTTCGGCGACCGTGGCGGCGCCGGTGGGCTCGTGGTGCAGCACGTCGCGCAGAAGGGCACGGAGGGACTCCTGCTCCTCCTGGCATGCGATGCCGAGGGCGCCTTGGCCCACCGCCGGAACCATGATGTCCGGGTCAATGCGATCACGGATGTGCACCGACAGCCCGAGCCGTACGAGGCCCGCCACGGCGAGCACCATGCCCGTCCAGGATTCACCGGCCGGTCGATCCTTCCTCAGCTTCTCAAGCCGGGTGTCAACGTTTCCGCGGACCGGGACAATGTTGAGGTCCGGCCGCCACGTGAGCAGCTGAGCTGTACGGCGGAGGGAGGCGGTGGCTACAGTGGCACCGTCCGGCAGGTCTTCCAGGTGGCCGTCGAACGACGGATGACCAACGAGTGCGTCGAGCGGATCCTCTCGCTCCCCGATGGCGGCAAGCGTAAGGCCTCCCGGCACCGATGAGGGAATGTCTTTGAGCGAATGAACGGCCAGATCGACCCTTCCATCGAGCAACGCACGGTCCAGTTCTTTGGTAAACACCGCCTCGTCCCCAATTTCCGAGATCGGTGTGTCCGTCGCCTCGTCCCCCCGCGTCGAAATGGTTTCCAGCTCCACGCGGTGACCGGCGGCCTCAAGTTTCGATCGCACGGTGTTCGCCTGCCGCAGCGCCAGTTCACTGCCGCGCGTGCCAAGGACGAGCGGATCGGGAATGGGCATAGAAACTCTGGGCTAATGGGAATGCTGATGAGGACGGCAGCTACAGGTGCAGGCGGGGTAGGGGCTTAGATCGAACAGGAGTTCCTCCCCACACCGCCAGCCGAACTGTTACTCGATTGGCGCCTCGGCCTGAGCGTCCTCCGGGGTGGAGGAACTGTCTTCCCCGGACATGCGGAGTGCCCGCTGGACGGCCTGCGTCTTGTGGCCGTCCAGATCCGGATCGTGGGTCAGGTACGGGCACCGGGAGGGGGCATCGGCCAGATTGGGGGACTCGGCGTCGGGGGCCTCCGGCAACGACCGACCGGCCTCTGCCTCCTCCGACGGGGCAAAGAGCGCGCGGAGGAGCTCAATGCCCTGCGCGAAATCAATGCTCTCCGGGTCGATGTTCTTGAGTCGAACGATGGGGACGGCCAGCAGCTTCTGCATGATGGACTCTGTGAGGCGATCGACCTCCTCCCGGTCCATGTCGGTACGGTGTGCGTGCCGATCCACCTCCTGTTTCCGGATCGTGTCGAAGGTGCTCCGAATGGCCTGGATGGCCGGCTGGAGGGCCTGCTGATGGAAGACCCACGTCACGAAGTCTTCGAGCAGCTCCTCGCAGATGGACTCGGCCTCGGGCACGGCGGCGGCCCGGCGTTCGCGGACCTCTTCGGTCCAAGCCTGGAGGTCGTCGAGATCGCACACCCGGTAGCCCGACCGATCGGCCACGGTGGGGTCCACGTTCCGGGGCATCGCGACGTCTACCACCAGGGTCGGTCCCTCGGATGGTGCGGGCAGGGACGCCGTGGAAAGAATGGGATCGGGCGCGTCAGTGGCAACCAAGGCCAGGTCCGCCGCGGCCACGGCGTCGTGACGCTGGGCCCATGGCACGGTCATGCCGCCATACGAGGCGGTCACCTCGCGGGCCCGATCGAGGGACCGGTTGACGACCGTGAGGGATCGGGGAGAGTCGTCCGAGAGGGCCTTCAGGGCGAGCTGGCCCATCTTGCCAGCCCCGACCAAGACGACGTCTGTTTCCGAGAGACTGCTGACGTCCGCGTGGGAAGTGAGGTCCTGACGGGCCATTTCCACGGCGGCGGTCGGCACCGACGCAGCGCCCCGATCCAGAGCCGTTTCCGACGAGACGCGTTTGGCGGCCCGAAACGCTGTGTGCAGGAGGCGATGCATGACCGAATGCACGGCGCCGGCGTCCACTGCTCGCTGGTAGGCCGTTTTCATCTGAGCAAAGATCTGCCGTTCGCCCAAGACCACCGACCGGAGGCCGCTCGTGACCTGAAGGAGATGGCGCACCGCGGCCTCATTCCGAACCTCAAAGGCAGTCTGCGTGGGCCACTGCTCGCCGGCCCCCTGTCCCAAGAGGGCCTCCACCTGCCGGACGTCGGCTTCTCGACCGTAGATGTACGCCTCGGTGCGATTGCAGGTCGAAAGGAGCACGATCTCCGCGTCCGCACTGAGACTGAGATTCGCGTACAGGGCCTCCTGGTCCTCAGCGTCGAGCGCGAACGCTTCGGCCCGCTCCAGCGACGCGCACTCGTGATTGAGACCGACTGCGTAGAACCTCATGGTGCAGTCTGAATCCACTAGCAGCAAAGACAGATTTCTTACAGGGGCCGCCGTGCCCTGTTCATGGAGGGGGGTGAATAAAAAATGACTTTGCAAATGAGTTTCCCTCTTGCCCCGTCAATCCCGAGCAAGAGCCCTCATGTCCGCCGACGCCATCGCGTCGAGCAGGTGCAGCACGATCTGCGACGACGAACGGGCCGCCGTCTGCAGGAAAGCCTCAAAATCAACGTCGGACGTGCCGTCCGCGTGGTCCGAGATGGCTCGCACGACCAGATAGGGCACGTCGTTCACCGCACACACCTGTCCTACGGCAGCCCCCTCCATCTCAACACAATCGCCCTCAAGCTCTACGCGAAGCTGTCGGCGGAGTGCTGTGTCTTCGACGAACGTATCGCCCGTTAACACACGGCCTCGATGGATGGTGTGGTCGGGGAGGAACAGCTCCTGCGCGTGCCGACAGAGCTCTGGAGCGGTGGGGAAAAACCGGAGGTCCGTAAACGGAACCTGTCCCCGAGGAAGGCCAAGGAAGTCCACCACGAGGTCGTGCTGCACGCAATCCTCCGCCACTACGATGTCGGCAATGTCGAGCGCAGGATTTACGGCACCCGCCGAACCGGTACAGATGACGGTGTGGGCGTCGAAGGCATCGATCAGCATCTGCGTGCAGAGGGCCGCATTCACCTTGCCCACCCCCGCCTTTACGAGCACGAGATCGTGTCCCCCCCAGCTTGCCTCGTGAAAGGTGAGCCCCGCCCGCTGGGTCGACCCGTGGATCTCGCAGCGTTCGAGATATTGATCGATTTCGATATCCATGGCGGACATGATGGCCAAAGACATACGGATAAAGACTTTAGTTAAGACTTTAGGTACTGGTGAACGGAGCAGCGGTGGACGAGCCGACGATCCTCGTCGGGGACCTCGCCGATGATCGCGCCCCCGATTCCTTCAACGAGGGCCTCAGTGCGCTGTACGCGCAGGATCGGACGAAAGCGCGTCTTTTCGGGGTCAGACAAACGGGTCACCTCCCAGCGACTCGACCCGCCTGGCCCCGTCTGGAGCCGATACCGAACAGAGTCTGCCGAAGCGCGAACGTATTCAGCCTCCGCGACCGGTTCCCCTGAGACCCATAGGATGGTTCGCGTCATGGTCCTGCAAAATCCGCCCCCCTCGGACAGGCGGGTTGGGGCCGGACATCTCGGATTCCCCTGCGCATCCGACAGCAATTAGGCGTACACCGGCGAGGAGGACCCGTCGCAGAGTTCCGGATGTCTGGGAGCATGGCCTCTGAAGGTTTT
>CAZMDV010000270.1:0-4127 GCA_964564875.1 uncultured Salinivenus sp. | reverse complement strand
GCCGACTGCGGTCGGTCGCACGTCAAGACAGCCACGTCCGCGGTCAACTCACAGTGTTGAAGCCCGCCCCAACGTTCAACGCGAAACGCGCCCTACGCCGCGGTGCCGTTCTCGTGCTCCTGAATCCGCGTCAGGGACGCCTCCAGCGTGTCGCGGTGAATCACCTCGCCGGTGTTGGGCTGCACCTGCCCGAACTCCAGCACGCCGGTCGGGCACGTCTCCACGCACGCCGAGCACCGCACGCACTGCGGATCGCTCATCGGCTCGCCCTTCTGCGCGAACGACATTACGTCGATGCCCTGGTGGCACACGCTCGTGCACTCGTTGCAGGAGATGCACTTCTTCTTGTCGGCCAGGATGCGGAAGCGGCTGAACCGGTGATAGATGTGCATGAGCGCCGCCAGTGGGCACAGGAAGCGACACCAGAAACGACCGCTGAGCCAGAAGTAGACGCCGAACCCGACCATGCCCGCCAGGACGGTATCCACGACCCAGCTGTAATTCAGTTGGAGCCCAAGGAACTCTCCGTATAGCCCGGCCTGAAAGGCGGCATCCGCCCAGCTGCCCGGCCAGATCCAGCCGCCAATCCGGAGGAACAGGAGGACAAACGCCAGGACCATGATCACCTGTCCGGCCAGGTTAAACTTATTCCAGCCGGGGCCGTGCGGCATCTTCTCGCGGTGCTGGTCCCCAAGGGTTTCGGCCATTGCTCCACAGGTGCAGATCCAGCCGCAGTACGCCCCCTTGCCCCAGTAGTAAATCATTCCCGGAATGATGACGAACGTTTGCAGGAAGCAGATGGCGAGCCACCACCAGAGCGGGTCGTTTGTGAACACATTGTACACCATCAGCGGCCAGGCCAGGATAAATCCGTAGGCCCGCCAGTACTCGCGCCCGTGAACCGCGTAGTCGCTCACCGGGAAGAGGGCGTCAAGAAAGGCGGTGGGCAACAGGCCGTTTTGCCCCAGGAAGGGGAGAATAATTTCCGGCAGGAGAAAAAGCGGCAACACCTGTACCCCCATCAAGGTAAGGGTCTGGACCTTGATATACGGGGTTTTTCGTCGCCGGATGCGCTTGATCCCAAAGATGACGATGATCGCCGAGTAGGCAAACGTGTAGTAGAAACCGGGCTTTGTCATGGAGGTCAGCACAACATCCACCAGCCCCGTCCCCTCGGCGCCCGGCGTCCATCCGAACGGAAAGAGCTCGGCGGACTCTGCCACTCGGCCCACCCAGCCCCCGTCCTTCCAGCTGTAGATGGCGGCCAAGAACAGGAAGAACGACGCGAACGCCGCGATCCGATCCCACCGCAGGTCCTTCAGCCAGGCGAGGCTCGACAGTGCGTCGTTCAGCGAGTCCGGCACCTTCCCCCAGTCGTTGCGCAATTCGATGCCGGAGCGGCGAAAGAAGTCGAGCGGTGCCTCCCGCCCAATCATCGCAAAGACATGGCTGGCCTCAACCGTCTCCGTCTCTCCCTCCTCATCGGAGAGCACGGCCTCGTCGTCCCGAATCTCCTCCACGTCGGTCGGCATCTTGAGGGTCAGCGAGCCGTCCCCCTCCGCGTACGTGGCAAGCTCGTAGAGCCGCTCCACGTTTTCCTCTTTGGGCCGCACAAACTCATCCCGCCGGTAGGAGAGCACGACGTCCGCCCCCTCCTCGACCAGCGAAATGGACGCCTCCGCCGCCGAGTCGCCCCCCCCGATGACAAGAACCTGGTCGGTGCAGCAGCGCGTCGGGTCGTGCAGGCGGTGGTGGACGTGATCCTTGTCCTCCCCCGGGACACCCAAGCTTCGAAAGTTTCCGCTCCGCCCGATGGCCACGATCACGCGCTGGCCGCGAACGCGGTCGCCGTCGGTGGTCACGACTTCGTGTTCGTCGGCGGTCTGCTCCACGCGGTGGGCTGTGGCGTGGCGCACATGTACGTCTTGGGTTTGGGCCTCCAGCTCCTCGACGAGCTCTTCCTTGACGTCGGCCTGCACCTGTAGGTCCCCCTCCGGCGTCATCTCCTTCGGGTAGGTGTAAATCGGCTTGCCCGGCTGAAAGTCCTTAATCGTCGCAAATGTCCGCTGCGACTCAAGAACGATGTAAGACAGGCCGCTTTTCTCTGCCTCGCGGGCCGCAGCCATCCCGGAGGCCCCGGCCCCGATGATGACGACATCGTAGGGCCCGTCCTCGCTTTCGGGCTCGACCGAGTCGATGCCCTGCGCGAGGATGTCCCGCACGGCCCGAGTCCCGCCGTCGACCGAAAACTTGAGCAGCGGCACGCCCGCCAGGTCGCCCACGACGTAAATCCCGTCGATGTTGGACCGGAAGTTCTCGTCGACCCGGGGGAGTTTTTCCGGTTTCCCGTCGGGCCACTGCAGGTGGAGCCAGTCGGCGTAGCGGGAAAGGGCACTGATCATGGAAGGACGAGGAGGGTGGTGAAGAGCACGTCTGGGAGAAGAGGTCGCGGCCCAGGCAGGAGGGCGGCGTCCCTGCTGATGGTTAATATGCGTCCGTCAGCGTTACGCCGCATATACACGCACAGTCCCTCGGGTAGTGCCGTCCGGGCGAACAAGTAATCCATCCGATTTCGTCAATCAGGCGACGATCGAGCCCCCCGGGGCGATGTGTCCCCGGCCCCACTGGATGGCGCTCCGGAGTGTCGACATATCGACTCGGTGTCGACATATCGTCAGTTTCGGCGAGGCGAAAACGATCTCTGTTTTCTACGTATCCTCATGCCTTTCAATAGGTTGTGCGAAAATACAATCCACCTGAAAAAGGCTGGCACGGTCTTGGGAGTTTCTGCAGAGTGCTGGCGAGAAATTGCCGCAGGACTCGCTGTTCATCGTGAATCGATCCTTTTCCCGTGCCGATGCCCACTACGCCACCCGCCTCCGACCTTGACGACATCGACCCCACCGAGTCCATCCCCACCGAGGACGAGCTTGAGGCCCTCCGCAATCGCGATCCGGACGCCGTTCGGCGCTGGATCTACGGCCATCGCGACTACATCGAGGGCGTGCTCCGCCGGTACTCCGACAGCGTGGACGTTGCGAGCGACCTGGTGCAAGAAACCTTCTTCCAGGTCCTGCGCAGCCTGCCAGACTTCCGGGGCGACTCGAAGCTCACGACGTGGCTCCATAGCATCGCCAAAAACGTGGCCCTCGCGCGCTACCGCGAGGACAAGCGACATAGTTTCCTGGAGGAAGACACCCTCGAGCACGTCCGCATGACGTCGGAGCCCGGAACCCCGTCCTCCCCGTATCCGGGTCCCGTGAAGGGCACGGAACGAGGACAGGAAGACAGCCTCCTTTACGAAGCGATGGACGAACTCTCTGACTCCTACCGCGAGATCATCCGTCTGCGGGACCTCGAGGAGAAGTCGACAAAGGAGGTCGCGGAGGAGCTCGGGCTCACGCGGGTCAACGTCCGCGTTCGCCTGCATCGGGCCCGCGGTGCCCTGCAGGACGCGCTCGAGTCCCGCTTCGACGACACCTACCAGATGGCGGCTTAGAGTCTTTTTTGCTCTACGGAGGGCTCGTCATTCCGACGGAGTGCCAGCGACCGAAGAATCTCTTCAAATTTAGCGTTTCCGCCTCATTTAGGGAGATTCCTCGACTCCGCTACGCTCCGCTCGGAATGACTCTATCCCAAGGAGACTGCTTAAAGATGCATTAGGCCAAACGCAGAGGTGCACGCCCGCCGCCGCGACGACCCCAAAGCTCGACCGTGCGCTCCGTTCATTCATTCCCCCAAGATCGTTATGCTCCCAACTCGACCTACTTCTGAAACGGACTTCACGCTCGCCGAGGACGGCGAGGCGATCGGTACTGTACAGCAATTCTCGAATCACCTGAACCTGCCCGAGTCCAACGTTCTCCCGTGTCTGCAGGAGCACGCCGACCAGTCGATCATCCTGCAGGCAGGCGATGCGTCGGACCGGCTGCTGATTCTGGACACGGAGGGACTGGAGGCCCTTCTGGGGTGCGCGGCCTCCGGGGCCGCCGGGGAGTAATACCATCTGCCAAGGATCGTTATTCAAGACCTCGAATGCTGGGACGGCCCATTCATTCGACCCTGATTCCGCTGTTCGTGCCCGTAGCGCCCCGTAGCGCCGTTGGAGCCCAACGGCGCTACGGGAG
>CAZMDV010000269.1:0-4168 GCA_964564875.1 uncultured Salinivenus sp. | reverse complement strand
GGCCTCGACCGGGCCGACTCCCTCACCCTGGACCCGCACAAGTGGCTCTTCCAGCCGTTCGAAATTGGGGGCGTGCTGGTGCGCGACGAACGCCACCTCCGCCGCGCCTTTCGAATGGGGGCCGAGTACCTGGAGGACGCGGTGGGGGAGGAGGACGAGGTCAACTTTTCGGCCTACGGCATCCAGCTGACGCGCAGCTTCCGTGCGCTCAAGCTGTGGATGACGCTTAAGGTCTTTGGCCGAAAACACGTCGCTGAGGCCGTGCGGCGAGGCTTCGAACGGGCCGACCAGGCCGAGCGGCTCTTGCGTGAGCGACCGGGCTGGGCGGTCGTGACCCCGGCACAGATGGGCATCCTCACGTTCCGATGTGTGCCCGAGGGGGCGACCGAAGCGGAGGTCGACGCGCTCAACGGCCGCCTCGCCGCCGCGATCAGCGAAGAGGGGACGGCCTTCGTCACAAAGACGACGCTCGACGACCGGCCCGTGCTCCGGTTCTGCCCCATCAATCCGCGCACGACGGTCGACGACGTGCGGCAGACCGTGCAGGTGCTGATCGATCTGGCCCGGGACCACCACTCGCCAGACGCGCCGTCGTAATTTCGTGGGTCGTTTTCGAAGCGGATTCTCCTCCGAATCAACCAACGCGATGCCCGCCCTCCACCGCCGAACGCCCCTCCTCGATTCCCCCGCCCTCAGCCGTGCGTCGGGTAGCGACATGCGGGTCAAGCTCGAATCGGTGCAGCCGGCCGGCTCCTTCAAGATTCGGGGCATCGGGCACGCGTGCCGGACGTACGTTGAGCACGGGGCCGCCCACCTCGTCGCCTCGTCGGGCGGCAATGCGGGCCTGGCGGTGGCCCATGCCGGCCGAAAACTCGGCGTCCCCGTGACTGTCGTCGTTCCGGAAAGCACCACGGAGCGCGCGAAGGAGCTGATCCGGCGGGAGAAGGCCGAGGTAATCGTCAAGGGCGCCTCCTGGAACGAGGCCCACGAGCACGCCCTCACGCTGATGGGGAACGACGCCGCGTACCTGCATCCGTTCGACGACGCGCTTCTCTGGGAGGGACACTCGACGATCATCGACGAGGTGGCCGAGGACGGAGTGACTCCGGAGGCCGTCGTGGTGTCCGTTGGGGGCGGCGGCCTCTTCTGCGGCGTCGTCCAGGGTCTTCGGCGACACGGGTGGTCCGAGGTCCCGGTCGTGGCGGTGGAGACGGAGGGCACCCGTTCGCTCCGGGCGGCCCTGGGGGCCGGGCATCCTGTGCCGCTGGACACCATCGCGAGCGTCGCCACGTCGCTCGGGGCCAAGCAGGTCGGCGATCAGACGTTCACGCTCGCCCAGGAGCACCCAACCGAGAGCGTCGTCGTGTCCGACGATGCGGCGGTGGAGGCTTGTGTCCGGTTCCTCGACGACCATCGCCAGCTCGTTGAGCCCGCCTGCGGGGCGGCATTGGCGGTCGCCTACGACGACCATGAGGTCCTTCCCGATGCGGGCACGGTCGTTCTGATCGCGTGCGGCGGGGCTGGCGTCACGCTCGAAAAGCTGCGACAGTGGCGTGGACAGGGAGAGCCACCGGCCAGCAACGAAGAGTAGCAGGGAGGGGGACTCCGACCTCTGAAGCCAAAATCGATGACCGCCCAGCGAACACTCTGCGAAGCGTGAACTCGGGACCGCTTTCATCACAGTTGCTTCCCAACCGGTCTGGAGAACGGGCGTATCATACTGCAATACTCGCCGCAATTCCTTTCCAAACGTCGTGCTTGAGTGAGGCTGTGGTCGTACCAGGGAGCGGTATTGGGCGCGTGCACGCTGGCGTTCTTCGCCACGATGGCCGCACGACTAGCCATCAGTCCCGTCGTTCCCGCGATTGGTGATGCCTTTGCCGTCTCCAACGGCGCCATCGGGCTGGCCCTAACGGGCATGTGGGGGGCGTACGCCGCCGCGCAGTTTCCCAGTGGCCTCCTGGCCGATCGGTACGGCGAGCGAACCATCATTCTCGTGGCCGTGTCCGGCACGGCCGTGACCAGCGGACTGCTCGCCGTTGCCCCCACGTATCCGGTCTTTCTCGTTGGGGCCGTGGTCCTGGGCGGCGTGGCGGGCCTCCACTTCAGCGTCGCCACGTCGCTGCTGACTCGCACCCTGCCCAACACGGGCTCGGCCATCGGCCTCCACACCGCGGGCGCCCCGGTGGCGGGGGCCCTCATTCCGTTGGCGGCCGGGAGCGTCGGCGTATGGCTGGGCTGGCGCTGGGCCGTCGCGCTGGGCGTCGTCGTGGCCCTGCCGGCCGCCGTGCTGTTCGCGACTGTGGTTCGGCCCATCGAGCCGGTTCGGCCGGAGGAGTCGGTGTGGGGGCGCCTCCGCCTGCGCCCCCTCCTCGAACTGCTCAGTCGACCGCCCGTCGCTCTCACGGCAGGCCTGTCCGTGTGCGGGGCGTTCGTGTGGCAGGCCACCGCCTCGTTTCTGCCGGCGTTTCTTATCGAATACCACGGCGTCGGCGAGCCGCTTGCCGGGGCCCTGTTCTCGGTCTACTTCGTCGTGCAGGGGGTCGTCCAGCCCGCGCTGGGAACCCTCTCGGATCGAATCGGCCGGTATCCGGCGGCCGCGCTTGCCCTGGGGGCGGGCGTCGTGGGCTACGGCGTGCTTGTCCTTGGCTCCGGCCTTTGGATGATTAGCGGCGCCGTCGTCTGTGCCGGGCTCGCCATGAGCTGGGGTGCGGCCCTCCTGCCCAAGTTCATGGACCACCTGGGCGACGAGGAGCGCAGCGTCGGCTTCGGGCTCATCCGCACGGCCTACATGGTGCTCGGGGCCAGCGGCAGCGTCGTCACCGGCGCCGCGGCCGACCTGCTGGGCTGGGGGCCGGCCTTCCTCGGCCTCGCGGTCCTATTGAGCGGAATGCTCGGGGTGCTCCTGTACGTCGTTCTGCTTGCACGGAGGGAGAGCCGGGTGCCCGTAACTCGCCGGTGAGGAAGTGAATCCCGTGCTCCGTCGTTGCATAACATCAGAACGACAGGCCCTCGCTCGGCTGGCCAGGAGAAGGACTGAGCGCGCCAGTCGATCGTCCAGTTTGATCATCTCCGAATCTGGCATGTCCCTCGACGCCGACCAGTACGGCGCCCTCACCTTCGACTGCTACGGCACCCTCATCGACTGGGCGACCGGCATTTCGACGGCCCTGCAGCCCATTCTGCGCGCCCACGACGTGGAGATCGATGACGACGAGCTCTTTCGGCTCTACGCCCAATTCGAGAAGGACGTGGAGTCCGGACGCTACCTGGAGTACCGCGAGGTGCTGCGGCGGGTGACGCGGCGCTTCGGCGACCAGTTCGCCTTTACGCCCACCAACGCCGAGGTCGAGCGCTTCGCCGATTCGGTGGGCGACTGGCCCCTCTTCCCCGACACGAACGACGTGCTTAAACGGCTGAGCGAAGCCTTCCGCCTCGCCGTCGTCTCAAACGTCGACGACGACCTCTTCCGCGACACGGCCCGACACTTCCGCGTCGACTTCGACGACGTGATCACCGGGGAGCAGGTGCGGACGTACAAGCCAGACCTGCAGCCTTTCGAAACCGCGTTCACCCGCCTCGGCGTCCCGCCCAACCGAATGCTCCACGTCGCCCAAAGTGTCTACTACGACGTCAATCCCGCGGGCCGAATGGGCATCTCCTGCGTGTGGGTGCGGCGGTACGACGAGCGCTTCGATCCGCCCACGCCACAGACTGATCCGGTCCTCACCGTTTCGGGCCTGACCAGTCTCGCCGACGCACTCCTCGACGGATCATAACCGACGTCCGCATCCTCCCGCACGTCCGTCGCGAGCCGCCCGGCACCATCGCCGACGCGCTCGACGCCGACGGGCCCGTGGGGATGGGCGGGCCGATGGGCGTGGGGCATGTGGAGCACCGTTCGCATCTCTGAGCCGAGATCGATCTCATCGAGCAGGCCCTGCACGACGAGCAGCCGGTCCTCGGCGTCTGCCTCGGCAGCCAGTTGCTGGCCCACGTGCTCGGGGCCGAGGTACGGCCCGCTCCGGAGAAAGAGATCGGCTGGGACGATGCAATCCTCACCGACGCCGCCGCGGACGATCTTCTGTTCGGGAAGGGGGGCGATTCGTTTCTGGCCTTCCACTGGCACGGCGACGTGTTCACGCTGCCGGACGGGGCGGTGTCGCTC
>CAZMDV010000268.1:0-4172 GCA_964564875.1 uncultured Salinivenus sp. | reverse complement strand
TTTCCATGGAAACGGAGACTCAAGGGCGTGTGTCCGCACGGATTACCGGACGGGTTCAGGGCGTCGGCTTCCGAAACTTTACGCGGACGCGGGCCCACCGACTTGGCGTGACCGGATGGGTGCGCAACGAACGCGACGGATCGGTGCGGCTGGAGGCAGAGGGGCCGCGGGAGACACTTGAGTCTCTCATTGACGCCGTCCATCAGGGACCGCGCATGGCGCGCGTCGAAAACGTGGAGGTGGATTGGTCCGACGCCACCGATGAATTTGACACCTTCCGCGTGCGCCGCTAGGCCCCGGGCGCACACTTCACGAGCACATCGGAGGTCAAGGGACACAGCCCCAATGGCTGACGCTCGCGGTTCGGAGGAGGGAGAAGGATCTGGGCCCTCCCCGACACGTCTCGGTCTCCTCGACCGCGCAGCTCACCGTCTCGAAGCGGCCGACCGACGTGCCCCCCGCCGAACTGCGGAGTGGCTGTTGACGGAGATTCTGGACTGCGACCGGGCCCGGCTTTATGCTCATCCGGAGCAAACGGTCCCCCCCGAGGCAGCGCGACGGTTTACGGGGATGGTGGAGCGTCGGGTACAGGGCGAGCCGCTCCAGCAAATCATGGGGCACACGTCGTTCCGCGGCCTTGAACTGGAGGTGTCCCCTGACGTCATGGTACCGCGTCCCGAGACCGAACAGGTCGTGGGCCGGGCGCTCGCCTGCATCGAGGAGACGGCGCGGCCGCGTGTCCTCGACGTGGGCACGGGGAGCGGATGCATCGCCCTCGCCCTCAAGCACGAGCGCCCCGACGCCGTGGTCTACGCCTGCGACGTGAGCCCGGGCGCCCTCGCGGTGGCGCGGGCCAACGCCGAGGCGCTGCAGCTCGACGTGCAGCTCTTCGAGGCCGACGTACTGGCCGAGGGGACGCCCGAGGACGTGCCGGGGGAGTTGGACCTTCTGGTCTCCAATCCGCCGTACATTCCTGACAGCGAGGCCCACACCCTGCCGTCCGTCGTGCGCGACTACGATCCCGACGTTGCGCTCTTCGCCGGCGATGATCCCCTGCGGTTCTACCGGGCCCTCGTCGACTGGACCTGTGCGCTGTGCAGACCAGGGGGCGCTGCCGTGTTCGAGATTCACGCCGAGTACGTCGACGAGGTCGAGGCGCTACTCGCCGGGGCGGGGCTGACAGGCGTTGACAGACACGAGGACCTGAGCGGGCGGCCCCGAATGGTGTGGGGACGAGTGCCCGACGACGGAGAACGGTAGCTCACGCAGGGGCAGGAGTCTCCGTCGTCTCAAACACCCGAGCCGCCTCCCGATGCATCACCGCGTGCAGGTCAGCGGTGGCCTCGGGAGTCTCCGCATAGCCGCCTGAGAGGAGAAGGACGACCGGGAGGTTGCGGGCGCGTGTCTGCTCCAGCACGTACCCGTCTCGTTCGTGGAGGCCCTCGCGCGTGAGTGCAGTACGGCCAAACCGATCGTCGGCCGCCACGTCAATCCCACCGAGGTAAAAGACGAGGTCGGGCTGCGCAGCGTCCAGCGTCTGGGGGAGGTACGTCCTCAGTGCGTCCAGATACGTCTGATCTCCGACCTCATCGTCCAGGGGCACGTCCAGGGAAGAGGACGGCTTTTCGAAGGGGTAATTCTTGGCCCCATGCATAGAAAAGGTGTATACGGACTCGTCGCCCGCAAACACCGCCGCATTAGCGTTGCCCTGGTGCACGTCCAGGTCGATGATGAGCACTCGCTGGACCCAGCACGCCGCCTGGAGCACCCGGACGGCCACGGCCACGTCGTTAAGCACGCAAAACCCTTCGCCCTGTGCGGGAAAGGCATGGTGAGTGCCGCCCGCAAGGTTGGCTGCGAGGCCATCCGTGAGCGCCATGAAGGCGGCGTTGATGGTGCCCTGCACGGCCAGCCGGGATCGGTACACAAGACGTTCCGACCATGGCAGGCCCATGCGCCGCTCGGCACTGTCGGAGAGGGTGCCCTCCGCAAGACGGGTCAGGTACTCGGACGTATGAATGCGGCGAAGGTCAGTCCAGTCGGCCTGGCGAGGAGCGACCACGTCGGCCGGGTCAAGCAACCCCTCCCGGCGGAGCAAGCGGTGCAGGGCCGGGAACTTCGCCATCGGGAAGGGATGTCCCTCAGGAAGAGGGACGTAGTAGCCGTCACAGTAGCTTGCGCGCATCGATCGTCGGGGAGATCCGGACCGGCGTTGTAGAACGGGAGAAGAACCTCACGGTCCCGAAACATGAACGCACCGAACCAGGGTCCGAATTTTGCATGCTAGGGATGAAACACATGCGTAAAAGGCAAAGTGCCCGACTGAGCCCCGACCACGCGCTCTGCCGTGTAAACACGTCCGGCGGTGGACGGCATCGTCCCTCCCCGGGCATTACGGCATGTTGCGGGCAACGCCCGGGGGTACGACCGGCTGACCGAGCCACAGTATGTTAGTCTTCGTCGGACGTGTTGTGACCGGCAGCCGGATCGGAATCCCCACCACCACCATCATCACCATCAAGCGCATTCGTGTTGTGTTGCGCATTCTGCTGGATCGTCGTGCTTTCCTCCGCGTCGGGCGGTGTCGTGTTGGTAAGGCTGTCGCTGCAGCCCCCAAGCAAAATCGCGCCGGCGAGAAGCGTGGCGGTAAAGAGGGAGCCGATAGTGGTAGAGTGAGAGCGTTCCATGGAACTACGGGATTGTTGGCATAAAATTAGCGCTACAATAGCACTTCGCACTATACGGGAGCGTCAGCGGGATTTCAAGTCCTAATTCTCGCGGCACGGGTAGTTATGACACGAAAACTGATAAAAATTACAACTCTCCTGCTCCTGGTGGGAGCCCGTATTGCCGTTGGGCAGTCGGGAGGGCAAGAGGAGCGCGGTATCCCATTTCCGAGCGAGCACCACGCCCCGCCGGAGTATCAGCAGCATCCCCAGAACTGGGACGTCGCCCAGGATGATCGGGGTCTGATGTACGTCGCGAATAACGACGGCGTCCTGCAGTACGACGGCGAGCGATGGCGCCTCATCCCGACGACCACAGGGGCGATCGTGCGCTCCCTGGCAGCGGACAGCCTCGTCTTTGTGGGGGCGAAGGGAGACTTCGGGTACCTGCGTCCCGACTCGCTGGGCATGCTCCGCTACACCTCGCTCTACGAGCATATTCCCGAAGACGGGCGCGACTTCGAGGACGTGTGGGGGACGCACACGACGAAGGAAGGGGTATACTACCAGTCGAACGCGCACCTCTTCCGGTGGAATGGCTCGTCAATGAGAGTCTGGTCGAGCGAGAAAGGTTTCCACACGTCATTCGTCGTCGGGGGCACGCTCTACGTGCGCGACTTCGGTCGAGGGCTCCTCCGAATGGAGGGCGATTCGCTGGAGCTCGTGCCGGGCGGAGAAATGTTTCACGAGACGCCCATCTACATGATGGCTCGCCATCCGAGCGGAAATCTACTCGTGGGCACGCAGAACAAAGGGCTTTTGCTGTACGACGGGGAGACCTTCCGCCCTTTTGCCCCCGAGCTTGCCCCCTATTTGCGGGAACGTAGGCTGTACCACGGATGCCGGCTCCCGGGAAACCGGTACGCACTGGCGACGCTCAGGGGCGGCGTCATCGTCATCGACGCCGACGGGGAGGTCGTGCGCGTCCTGGACAGGTCGTCAGGGGTTCCCGACAATGCCGTGAACTCCGTGTACGCGGACCGGGGAGGACAGCTCTGGATGGCGCTCAATAATGGGGGGGTGTTTCGGGCCGATCTCAATGCTCCGCTGACCCTCCACGATGAACGCACGGGGCTCGAAGGAGCGGTACAGGGGAGCGTCTATCAGCTCAACGATACGACCTACGTGGCAACGGGGAGCGGATTGTACGTGCTCAAGGAAGGCGAGAATCAGATTCCTGGGGAACGGAGTGCTTACTTCGAGCGGTGGGGACGTCTTCCCCTGGTGTGGGACATGCTATCCGCCGGGGGTGACCTCTTGGTGGCTACGCAGGATAAAGGTGCTTATAAGATCGATGGACGTGACAAAAGGAGAATTGCCGATTGGGTGTTCACGTACGACCTTTCGAATCCAGCAGGGACACAAATTGTATATGCAGGGACTCGTTCAGGCCTCAAGGGTCTGCGTCAGACGCAGAATGGTTGGACCCCCTTCTCCATCGAGGGG
>CAZMDV010000267.1:0-4174 GCA_964564875.1 uncultured Salinivenus sp. | reverse complement strand
CCGCGTCGGTCTCGTCGTAGTACTCGCGCCGCTCGGAGTGGCCGAGGATGACGTACTGGCACCCGACCGACGTGAGCATGGGGGCGGACACGTCGCCCGTATACGCGCCCTCGTCCTCGGCGTGCATGTCCTGCGCCCCCACCGCCACGGGCGAATCGGCCAGTGCGTCAACGACGGCCGGCAGGTGGACGAACGGGGGACAGACCAGAAAGTCGATTCCGGCGAAAGAGTGGGTGCTGGTCGAGAGACGGTCCGCAGTGACCTGGGCGAGCGCCCGTCCTTCCGGGACGTCGGTGTTCATCTTCCAGTTGCCAGCGATCAGCATAGGAGTGGAGAGGGGGATGTCACAGGGGCAAGGGAGAGGCGGCTCTACTTCCGAGCCTCGTAGGCAAACATCGTCGGGGGAATATTGCGGGGCTCATACTCCTTGGTCACGTTTGTGAAGTGAGTCTGGAGCGGGTCCTCCAGGTGATTGTAGTTCTGGTACGCGAGAAATTTCCCGTCCTCCGATAGCACGTCCCGGGTGCGGGCGAGCAACTCGTGCGTCGTGTCCGTGTCGAGGAACGAGAACGGGATGCCGGATACGATATAATCGACTTCGTCGATGTCGTGCGCCTTGAGAATGTCGACGATGTGCTCGGCGCGGTCTTCCACCACGACCGCCCGGGGATCGTCCGCGGTCATTTCTTCCAGGGTCTCGACGAAGTCCGGATTGCTCTCGATGAGGAGGAGGGTAGAATCGGCGGTCATGCGTTTGAGAATAAACTCACTGAAGACCCCATTCCCGGGCCCATACTCCACAATGATCTGATCCTGGTTAAAATCGATCCACTTGCAAACGCGGCAGACGAGGAAGGAAGAGGAAGGGGCGATCGCCGCGACATCCTGGTCCTTGAGAAAGTTCTTGATGTAGGAGAGGGTGCCAGACAGTGTGGAGGGCACAGGTGAATTGGGGCTGGATGCGAGAACGGCGGCTTATTTCGGTTATGGAACTGCACGAGCCAAATTCGCGGACAGCACGACTCGTTTCAAGTCCTTCACGTCCCTACTTGATGAAGGATCCCTCTAAAGCAAAACGATTAGCGCGTGGGAATGGGAGGCACCGCCGAGGGGTCCAGGAGGCGTCGGAGCAGGTCTTGCCGAAGGGCAGGGAGGGCGCTCGCCTGGTACTGATCCACGATTTTCCCACTCCGGTCGATGAGAAACCAGGTGGGTACGTGAACCACATTGTAGCGGGTCGCGAGCGGGTCCTTGGATCCTCGGGGCGCAATGACTTTGTTGCCCGGCAGACGCCGACCGTGGAGGAAGGCGCGGTTGGCGAGGGAGTCAGGCTCGAGCGAGATCGAGATGAACGCAACGGAGTCTGGTCGGCTGAACTCGTACAACGCATTGCGGAGTGGACGCTGCAGGGTATAGAGGTCGATGCCGGGCCGGTAGTATTCGAGCACGACCGGGCGGCCCTGGAGCGCCTGAAGGGAGAGGGTATCGCCCGCAAGCGTCCGGACGGTCAGGTTGGGGGCCGTCATGCCGGTCTGGAGGTGGTTGGCTGCGTATTGAACACCGCTGGCCCACTCGGCCCACTGCGAATTGGGATGCTCGGCCCTAAGCTGCTGGGCGGCCGACAGGGCGGCCTTAATCTGCATGCTGTCCAGAAATGCCTGAATCCGGGCCCCCTTTATCCCTGCCCGGTGTTGGGGCCCAGACGCCTGGGCCTCGAGCGTATCGAGGAGGTCCAGGGCGGCCTGATGCCCGTGACGCCGAGCCTCGGCCCGCCGCGCGGTGTGCACCGCGTCGCCGTGACGGGGAGTGGACGGATCAATCTGCCGGGCGCGGGTCACCACGAGGGAGTCGTTCCAGCCCTCGAGGAGCGAGAGCGACTGGAGGGCGGCAAACTGACCGACATAAGTGCCTGGGTAGCGGTCCTGAAGGCTCCAGAGAGTGCTGCTGGTCAGCCGAACGTTCTGCACAAGAATGTTGAAGCCATACGCATCGGACCGCAGCCGTCGCGTCAGCATGCGCCGGTGGATCGCTATCACGTTCCGGTAGCTCCGGAGGGCCTGGTTTTCGGGCGACTTTGGACGAAGCGGCTGCTGAGCGAGGGGAAGCGTAACGCGAAGCGTGGCGGTGTCGCCCGACGCCACGACGTAGTCGGTGCTGGCGAGGCGCTTGCGGCCCTGCCGACCCCAGAGCGAGAGAGAGTAAATCCCGCGGTCCGGGGCGGTAATCGTCATGCGAAAGCGCCCGTCCCGATCGGTGCCAGCGTAGCCGAGGGTGTCGACCTGGCGGCCGTCTGGGCGGAGGACTAGCACCCGAAAGCCGCTGTAATCGTCCACCGTGACGCCTGCGGAATCTACCGCCACTTGTCCCTTCAGGTAGCTCTTTACAGACGAGTTGGGCTGCCGGCACGCCCCCGCCAGGACAAGTAGGCCCAGCACCAGCACACTACGTCTCAGATCGGCGGTGCAGAGATGCATCGTCGAACCACGGTTGAAGAGAGCCATCGGCTTTGTCTACCCGTCGACGTTCACCGTTTTTCGCCGCGCATCCAGCTTTTCCTGGAGGAGAGACCGGACCAGCTCGGGGTCGGGCGAGCCGTCGAAGCGCTGCATGACCTGCCCAATGAAAAATCCCAGGAGGCCGTCTTTGCCGCCGAGGTAGGTTTTCACCTTGTCCGGGTGGTCGTCGAGCACGTCGTCGACGAGCGGTTCGATGGCGCTTCGGTCGGACACCTGAATGAGGTCGCGCTCGTCCGCGATCCGGCCTGCACTCTTGTCGGGGACGTCCAGCATGGTCTCAAAAACTTCCTGTGCGCCGTTCGAGCTGACTTTGTTCTGCAGGCGTAGGAACACGAGCTGGGCCAGTCGCTCCGGCCCCACGGATAACTCCTCAATCTTGAGGGAGCGCTCGTTGAGCACGCGCATCACCTCGGTCATGATGAAGTTCGACACCGCTTTGGCCTGCGCGTCGGTGTCCCCGCCCTTCGTGCGTCTGTAGAGGTGACGGAGGGTCTCTTCGAAATAATCGGCCATGGCCCGCTCCTCGGTTAGTACCCCAGCGTCGTAGGGCGGGAGCCCAATCTCGTCGACGAATCGTTGGCGACGGGGCCGGGGGAGTTCCGGGAGGTTTGCTCGCACGCGCTCGATGGTTTCGTCCTCGATGGCCACCTCCACGAGGTCGGGGTCGGGCATGTAGCGGTAGTCGTGGGCCTCCTCTTTCGACCGCATAGGCCGAGTGGTCCCCGAGTCGGGATCCCACAACAGGGTCTGTTGCGTGATCGACTCACCCCGCTCCTCCGCGGCAATCTGGCGCGTAATCTCGTAGTCGAGCGCCTGCTCCACGTGCCGCATCGAATTCATATTTTTCAGCTCGGTCCGGGTCCCAAACGTCTCCCGGCCTCGGGGACGGACGCTCACGTTTGCGTCGCAGCGCAGGGACCCCTCCTCCATGTTGCCGTCGCTGATGCCGAGGTAGCGCACTAGCTGGCGCAGCCGCTGCAAAAACAGGTAGGCCTCCCGGGGAGAGCGCAGGTCCGGCTCCGTCACGAGCTCGAGCAGGGGAACGCCACAGCGGTTAAAGTCGAGTCGGGTGCTGCCATCCGGGTCGTGTATCGACTTGCCCGCGTCCTCCTCCATGTGAATTCGCGTGAGCCCGACGCGGCGCGACTCTTTGCTGACCGCGCCGTTGTCCTTGTCTTCCCCCGGGAAGATGTCTACGTGGCCGTCGTAGCAGATGGGGGTGTTGTACTGGGAGATCTGGTAGCCCTTAGGCAGGTCGGGATAAAAGTAGTGCTTACGGGCGAAGACCGACCGGGCGGCGATGGAGCAGTGGGTGGCCAGCCCGAGCCGCAAGGCGTACTCCACCACCGTGTCGTTGAGCACGGGAAGGGTGCCCGGGTGGCCGAGGCTGATGGGATCGACCTGGGTGTTGGGGGCGGCCCCGAACGCGGTGGCGTCGGGGCTAAAGATCTTGGCGTCGGTCTGAAGCTGGACGTGCACCTCGAGACCGATGACCGGCTCGTAGTTCTCGTAGGCCATACGTTGGGAGGGGGATTAGTGGGAGGCGAATCGGGAATGCCGACGCTTGGGCATCCCGCGGCGTCCAGGGACGCAGGTACCCAGGGACCGAAGGAATGTTCGGCGCAGAGAGGCGGCGGTCAAAAATTAGGCCGCCCCTC
>CAZMDV010000266.1:0-4198 GCA_964564875.1 uncultured Salinivenus sp. | reverse complement strand
CATCGGACAGACGTCCTGTCGCCATTGTGTCCTGTCGCCATTGTTTGGAAGGCCTTCGACCTCTCGACGCGGGACCGGTTGCTTGTATTTTTACCGGACGGGCACGGCGAGAGGGGATCGGGACGGGCCCCGATGAATCACGTCCAGGGCTGCCGACGTGACTGTTCCAACCGTAGTACGGGATGAAAAGAGAGGCCTCCTCCGTCCGCCCCTTCTGTTCGGGTGATCAAGCTTGTTGTGTCCATGGCTACCGAGTCGTACCAGATTCTCTGCACTGGGGATGTTCACCTCGGACGTCGCCCCTCCCAAATCCCGGTCGAGGCGGAGGCGCTCTCCGTAAAGCAGGTTTGGGAACGCGCGGTCGACACCGCACTCGATCAGGAGGTAAGCGCGGTCGCCCTGACCGGCGACATCGTCGACTCAGAAAACCAAATGTACGAGGCCTACGGGGCCCTTGAGCGGGGCATCCGGCGCCTTCTGGAGGGGGACATCGAGGTCGTAGCGGTGGCGGGCAACCACGACCACAGCACCTTCCCGCGCCTCGCCCGCTCCATCGACGCCGACGGGCTTCACCTGCTCGGGCAGGGCGGGACCTGGGAGACGGCGAGGGCAAGCAACTGGGATGGAAGCGTTTCCGTCCGATTTGTCGGCTGGTCCTTTCCACAGGCCACCGAGCTTTCCTCGCCCCTCGAGGACCTGGAGCTTTCCGAGGCGGAGGATCCGACCGTCGGCCTTCTCCACTGCGAGGCCGGCTCGGGAGGGGGCCGGTACGCGCCGGTTCGGCGGGAAGCCCTTGCCCGGGCGCCGGTCGACGCGTGGCTCCTGGGCCACATCCACGCCCCGAACGACCACCGAGAAGCAGAGCAGCTTCAGCTGTATCCCGGCTCCCTCCAGCCCCTCGATCCGGGCGAACCGGGCGCGCACGGGACGTGGCTGATCGAGGTCACCCCTCAGGACACCACCGCCGAGCAGCTCCCCCTCGCCTCGCTGCGGTACGAGGAGGTCAGGGTCGATGTCTCCGGACACGAGGGGAAGGAAGAAATCGAGGAAGCCGCCCTCCGCGCCGTTCGCGAGCGCGCTGGAGAGCTGGCGGAGCGGCTGCCGGCCCTACGCCACCTCGCCTGTCGCCTCGTCTTCGAGGGCCGCGCGCAGCTGAACCGCGAAATCAAGGAAACGGCCCGCCGGATGGCCGGGTCGCTCCGGCCGGAGGTCGATCAGGTCGCGGCGACGATCGAGGACTTTGAGCTCCAGGTCCGCCCGGACTACGACCTTGAGGAGCTGGCTCGGGGCGACGACCCGCCCGGCGTGCTCGCCCAACTCCTGCTGGAGCTCGAAAGCGGGGAGGCCCAGGCCGAGCGCCTCCAGCAGGTGCTCCATCGGGCCGCGAAGGCCACATCGAAGGTCTACGAGTCGAGCCGGTACGAACCCTTGCGCCGCGACTCGGAAACCCGAGAGCCGCCCGAACGAGAAGAGCTCCGGTCGAAGCTGTACCAGCAGGGGCTTCTTCTGCTGGACGAGCTGCGCGCACACCACGGCTGAGGCGCCCGACCCCGTCGACGCTTCTGCACCCCAAGGATCTGTCCCCACCCATGTCTACGTCCGAGGAGCCGGCCGAGCCGGTTCCGCCCACCGACGTCCTTCGATTCGAGCAGCTCCGCGTGACCCGATTTAACGGCATCGAGCACGGACTTGAGGTCAACCTTTGCGAAGGTGTGAACGTCGTCTACGGGTCGAACGCGTCCGGCAAGACCACGCTGGCCCGCGCGATCCGCGCGCTGCTATGGCCGGATCACGTCGGGGATCAGCACCCGATTGTGGAGGCCCGGTTCAACCTCGACGGGTCGACCTGGCGCGCCGAGCTTGAAGGGGAGCGGTGCGGATACACAAAAGACCAGACCCCAGCAAGCGCGCCCGCCCTTCCCCCCGCCTCGCACGGCCCGCGCTACCACCTGTACCTGCACGACCTGCTCGGCAAGGAGGAGGGGGAGGAGGCCTTTGCCCGGCGGGTTCTGCAGGAGGCACAGGGCGGAATCGACGTGGAGGGCGCCGCCGAGGAATTAGGGTTCGAGATCCCGTCTCGCCGCACCGCACAGATCACCGAAACGGTGGAACAGTTGCGGCAGAAACGGGACGCCACCAGGGACGAGCAGGAGGCGCTGCGGAGACAGGAGCAACGCCTGGAGGAGCTCCGGGAAAAGCGGGCCGGGGCGCAGCGGGCCGCGAGGCGGGCCTCGGCCCTCCGTCAGGCCCAAGAGGTGGCAGCCGCCCGCCGCGCACACGACGAAGCGGAGGCCGCCCTCAAAGCGTTTCCCGATCTCATGGAAGAGGTCCGGGGCGACGAAGCCGAGCGTCTTGAGTCGCTTCAGGAGGAGCTGGAAACGGCGAACGGCCAAATCCAGGAGGCCGAAGCTCAGATCCGCGAGACCGAAGAGACCATCGAGGAGAGCCGCGTTCCCGAGCAGGGGCTCGCGGAGGGCCGCGTGGAAAAGCTGCGGACCCTCGTTTCGACGATCCGGGAGCAGGAGCGGGCGGTGCGAGAGCGCCGCGCGGAGATAGAAGAGGCAGAACAAACCGAAGAACGGACCTGGGAGCGCCTGCCAACAGGCACGGACAAGGACGCCGCCGCTGACATCGACCTCCCTGAGCTCGAAGAAGTGGAGCGTCACGTCCGGGCCGCCCAAGACCTCCAGGGGCGGCAGGAGTCATTTGAGACTGCTGAAAAGCTTTTCGCCGACGCGTCGCCCGACACGCCGGTCGAGACGCTCAGAGACGGACTCAAACATCTGCACCGCTGGCTCCAGCTGTCAGGTGCAGAGGCCCCGTCTGAGTCTGGAATGCTCCGATGGGCCGTCCTCATCGCCGGTCTCCTCGTTGCGGGAAGTGGGGCACTTCTGGTCCTGTTGGGCTCGGGATCGATGAGGGGAGTGGGAGTGGTCTTGGTCGCTCTTGGGGCGCTGATCGCGGCCGCAGAATGGAACCGACGCGCACGGACGAAGGATGAGGAAAGTGGCCGGCGGGCCCTCCACGAGGCCGAGTACGAGCGCCTCGGGCTTGACGGGCCCAGCGACTGGTCTCGAGACGCCGTCGGGGAGCTTGCGGACGCTCTACTCGATCGGCTCCGGGAAGCGCAGGTCGCCGTCGAGAAGCGACAGACCTGGGACCGCCTGCAATCGGAATACGAAGGGATCGAGGCGAGGGCCGAAGCGCTGGAGCAGGAACGACAGCGGCTGGCCGGGGAGATTGGATTTGATCCGGACGTCGGCTCCCACTCGCTCTCCATGCTCCTGGACCGGCTCTCGCGCTGGCAGGCCGCCCACGACGAGCTTGAGGCGAAGCGTTTGGCCCTGGACACGGCCCGGGACGAGGCCGAAAAGTGCCGCGCTCGGCTCAACGAGGCGCTCGAAGAATACGAGCTGGGCCCGGTCGAGGACGGCAGTGAAGCGAAGCGGGCGGTGGCGACACTGGACACGGCGAGAAACGAGTTTCGAGAAGCGAAGCGCGATCTCGAGCAGGGGCGCGGGCAGAAGGAAAGCGCGATTCAACGCCGCGACGAAGCCCAGGAAGAGATCCGAAATCTATACGACCGCCTGGACTTGGAGCAAGGGGCCGACGGGGATCTCCGAGAGCTGGTCGGGCAGCACGAGGCCTACCGGCAAGCGGTGGAGGACGCGAGACGCGCCGAGGCCACGCTGGAGGCGGAGCTGCGTCACCTCCGCCGCGAGGAGGCTTACGAGGAGCACATGGAGGAAGCGACGACAGAAGAACTCGACCGGAAGCGTACGGCAGCCGAAAAGAAGGCGGAGAAGAAAGAGCAGCTCGTCGAGCAGATCAAAACCATCGAGCGCGACGTCCAGGCCGCCCGCGAGGAAGGGACGCTCGAGCAGCGTCAGGCGGAGTACCGTGAGCGCCGAAGTGCGCTGGCGGAAGAGCGGGAGGCCGACTATCGGAAGGCTGTCGGAAGCGTCCTTGCCAATTTTGTCCAGGAGGAAACGCGCGATCAGGGGCTCCCCCCGGTTTTTTACCGGGCCCGAGAGCTCTTTGCGGAAATTACGGATTACCGCTACGAGCTGACGCTCCACCGTGGGCGGCCGTCGTTCCGTGCCTTCGACCGCACGCGGGAGAAATCCTTTGCCCTGGACGAGCTCTCCAGCGGGACCCAGGTGCAGCTCGTGCTGTCGGTCCGCATCGCCTTCCTCGA
>CAZMDV010000265.1:0-4220 GCA_964564875.1 uncultured Salinivenus sp. | reverse complement strand
CTAAAAGATCCGCCCTTCTCGAACCTGGACCTCCTGTCGTGTCGCAATCTCCTCATTTACATGCGGCGGGAGATGCAGGAGCGCCTCCTGGATCTCTTTCACTACGCGCTGCGCCCGACCGGCCTCCTGTTCGTGGGGCCCTCAGAGTCGATCGAGCAGGTTGGGGACCTGTTCGCGACCGTCGACCAGACGCACGGGATCTACCGCCGCCGCACGGTTGGGTCTGAGCAGCGAGACGTGCCGACGCTGCCTCTCATCCGGCCCGACCTGGAACGGCCTACCCCCCAGCCCGACCTGGAGACGCCGGAGGAGACGGTCAGCTACGAGGACCTGCACCAGAGCCTTCGCGGCGCCTACGCCCCGCCCAGCCTCCTCGTGGATGCGGAGTATGAGCTCCTGCACGTGAGCGAGGGGGCACAGCGGTTTCTCCGGCATCCGACGGGGGAGCCCACGAGAGAGGTGCTGCGGCTGATCCGATCGGGCCTCCGCATGGACCTGCGCACGGCGCTCTTTCAGGTGTTTCGCGCCGACGACGATGCGACGGAGGAAGAGACGCGACAGGTGCAGGTGCATCTCGGGGAGGATCCGGTCCCGGTCCGCCTTTCCGTCCGCCGGGTCGAGGACACCGGGGCCGGAACGGTGGCCTTGATCGTGCTGGAGGAACAGGAGCCGGACCGACCGCCCGCGACGGACGCTGGCGGAGACGCCACAGAGCGAATTGAGCAACTCGAGGAGGAGCTCGACCAGACGAAGGAGCAACTGGCCCGGACGATTGAAGAGTACGAGGCCCAGACCCAGGACCTCCGGGCCTCGAACGAGGAGCTCCAATCCATGAACGAGGAGCTCAAGTCGACCACCGAGGAGCTGGAGACGAGCAAGGAGGAGCTCCAGTCGGTCAACGAAGAGCTGGTCACCGTCAACGACGAGCTTCAAACCAAGAACGAAGAGCTCGCCCAGGCCAACAGCGATCTCAAGAACCTGATGGCCTCGACGGGGATCGGGGTTATCTTCCTCGATCGGGAACTGCAGCTGCGGCGGTACACGCCTCCCGCTCAGGACCTCTTCAACTTCATCCCCGCCGACGGGGGACGTCCCCTCTCGGACCTTCGGGGCAAAATTGACTACGACGAGGCCGTTAGCCTGGCGGAAGACGCCGAGCGGGTGCTCGATACACACGAACCTATCGAGCGCGAAATTCAGGAAGACGAAGAGCAGTGGTACCTCGTGCGCCTTCTTCCCTACCGGGCGGAGAACGGCGAGGTCAATGGGGTGGTCATCACGTTCATCGACATCACCGACCGCAAGCAGACGGAGCTTCAGCTCCGCGAGCGCGAAGGGGAGCTCCAGGAGCTCAATGAGTCCCTTGAGACAGAGGTGCAGGAGCGCACCCGGAAAGTCCGCGAGCTCAGTTCAGAACTCACCATTGCCGAACAGGAGGAGCGGGACCGCATCGCAGACGTTCTCCACGATGAGCTGCAGCAGGAACTCCACGCCGTGCAGATGTGGGTGAAGGCCCTCGAGTCCGAGGCCCTCCCCGATGAGGCCGGCGATCTACTCGATCAAATGCACGAGACCCTTGCCTCTGCCCTAGAGCGGACGCGAACGCTGGCGGCGGATTTGTCCCCCCCGGTTCTGGAGACGGAGTCGTTCGTCGACATTATGGAGTGGCTCGCCCTCCACATGGAAAACAATCACCGGCTGACGGTGGAGGTGGAAAGCAGCGGTCCCTGCCACGTCCCGGCGCAGGAGACACGGGTCCTTCTCTTCCGGCTCGTACGCGAGCTGCTGTTCAATGTCGTGAAGCACGCCGAGGTAGACGAGGCCCGGCTCCGCTGCCGGCGGCCAGACGACGCGCAGATCACCGTCGAGGTGATCGACGAGGGGAAAGGCTTCGACGTCGACGACCTCAACGGCGACCGGACCGATGGATTCGGACTCTACAGCGTCCGGGAGCGGCTCGACATGCTTGGGGGACGCCTGGAGCTCGACACGGCCCCCGGCGAAGGAACCCGGGCCATCCTCGTTCTTCCCACAGACGGCGCCGACGCGGATCAGTAGAGGAGGAGCGCTGCGTCTTCCGCAAAAGGTGCAGCACGGTCCCGTCTGCCGTCCGTTGCGAGCCCTACGGTGGTCGAAGCCTGGGGGTTGGCCCGCCTCGTTTGAACCGGCAGGCGTTTGCGCTCCCATCTCGATCCTCGTACGATTGGGTGTGTGGACCTGGCGCTGATTCTGTCCAAGGACTCACCGCCCCCTTCTTCCCATGGTCGCCGTTTTTTCCCTTCTCCTGGTCGTGGCGCTATCGCTCCTGGTCGTCCGCGTCGGAGACGTTGCCTTCCAGATGACCGGCCTCTCGGAGGAGGTCGCCTACTTTCAGGCGCTCTCGGCCTTCTCTGGGGCTGGATTTACGACCGATGAGGCGGAGGCCATCGTGTCCGACCCGGCCCGCCGTCGGATTGCGACGATCCTTATCCGGCTCGGCTCCGTCGGCGCCGTGACGTCCATCGCGACGCTTCTTCTCTCGTTTGTTGGGGCGGGAGAGGCAGCCCCTAGGCGCCTGCTAGTCCTTCTCGCTGGGGTCGGGACCATGGTTGTGCTGGCCCAGAGCCGGGCCTTCAATCGCCTGCTGACCCCAATCATTGAGTGGGCGTTGAACCGATACACACAGCTGGAACTCCACGACTACGCCGACCTGCTTGGGCTCCGCGAGGACTACCGGGTTGTCGAGATCGAGGTGGAGTCCGACACGTGGCTCGCGGATCGCACGCTCGCCGACCTTGACCTCGCGGCCGAAGGCGTACTGGTGCTCGGGGTCGACCGGCCGGGTGAGGACTACATCGGGGCCCCCCCGGCCGATTTTCGCCTCCAGCCCGACGACCAGCTGATTGTGTATGGTCGTCGGCACCGGCTGGATGAGCTGTCCACGCGGGCCCCCGGCGACGAAGTGGCTCGGGGCAAGGCCGTCGCCGAACACGAACAGGACCTCGCGGACCAGCGGGAGCAGCTGGGAGAGTCGACCCAGGAGGTGTCCACGGAAGAATGACGGACGGCTTCACCGATATGCCCTCCTCCCTTTCCGTGAATCCCGCTCCGGCTCTTCCAGGGGCGCCCTCTACGCCCCGAAGAGAATCGATAGAAGCCGCGGCCGCTCGTCGCCGTCCGCCCGCCACTCGCCCATCTCCTGCACGCCGAAGCCCGCCTCAATGCCCGCATTGCCGAACTCCGACACCGGGTGCGTGAACGCGTCGATCACGACCATCTCGCCGGTGGTCTCGACCTCGAAGTGCGCCTGTGTGCCGTCGAACTGACGATACGGATGCAGCTCCGCGAGGTAGAACGTGCCCCCGTCCTGCAGCACACGCCGAGCCTCTTGGAAGACCGACTGGAGAGCCTCCACGTGCTCCAGCACCAGTGTCGTGACGACACAGTCGAAGCGCCCGGCCTCGACAGGCCACGGCTCCGTGACGTCGAGCGACCGGAGCGCCACCGAATCAGGGTCGAGGCGCTCCCGGGCCCGGGCAAGCATCTGGTCGGACACATCCGTCGCCACGACGTGCCCGGCCTGCGCGGCGAGCCGCTGCGTGTTGAGACCTGTGCCACATCCAAGCTCGAGCATGGCATCTTTCGGCCCGATAAGCCCTTGTTTTCTCAAATCTTACACGTTCAGATCGTGGGTATCATTTGCGTCGGTGTCGTACTGCACCGTCCACCGATCGTAGGCCTCCTGCGGGTCCGTGGCCATCATTGCTTTTGATCTGTGAAGACTGCTCGCGGACGCAGACCAAACGGGAAACGACCCCGCTCGTGTCCCCTGTTTCACGTGAAACACGACGACTGTCCTCTCCCCCTAACCATCCACCATCTACCACCAACCAAATGCCATCCACCAGTTCCACGTGAAACATCTGCGACTCTTCGCCGCCCCTTGCATCAACGCGCAGCGACGGAGGAACCTCCCCGCTCGTCTGCCCCGTTGAACACTCTGAAGTGAACACACCCACCATCCACCCCCGGGTCCGCCCCGCTGTCCCCGACCGCCGCTGATGTCGTGGCGTCGGGCTTTCGGTGTTTGGGGTGCCCCACCGCTGCCGACAGACTCCAGAAACCCGAACGACCGCCTGTGTCCCTCTCCTCCATCGCGAATCGCATCAAGACCACCTCGGCCGTGACGCGTCTCCGGGCCTGGACGGCAGAGGCGCAGCGTGGGGATCGGACGCCCGCGC
>CAZMDV010000264.1:0-4229 GCA_964564875.1 uncultured Salinivenus sp. | reverse complement strand
GCTCCGGAAGGACTTTTCCCCGGATGCTCTGTCGGACCGTTACAGACTGGGGGGGAAACCTTTCCGACCGGCACAATGCCCTCCGTTCTCAAAACGCCTCGCCGAGGGCAATGTAGAGCTCGACGCCGGTCCGGCTGTAGGCCACGTCGAGCCGCCCGTGCACCCCGTCGTCGGTAAATCGGACCCGCCCGCCGAGGCCCACGGCCGTCTCGATGCCGTCGAACAGCGCCGATCCAATGCGCGGCCCGACCTCTCCGACCGAGGCGAACGGAAGCAACGGCCAGTCGGCCGGCGGCTCCGGTGCGGCCGTAGAGGCGTCCGTCCGGACGTCGGTCGTATCCGTCCGCTGCGCCCGGGCGGACGGGCCTAGGACCGGAGACAGGAGGACTCCGACGAGAAGCAGGCTGAGAGGAACGTTTCGCATGAGGCTGCCCGGCATGCACGACAATGAACGATGAGGGCTCGACGCCCTGCCGAGTGCTGCTACTCCGCCACCGGAAGGGTCCGACGCAATACACGGCGGACGTTCCCCCCCATGATTTGCTCGATCTCACTTGGGGCAAACCCCTCGTTCAGGAGCGCCTCCGTCAGGAGTGGCAGCCCCGTCGCGTCGAACGGCACCGACACCGTCCCGTCGTAGTCGCTGCCGAGGGCCACGTGCTTTACGCCCACCAGGTCGGCGACGTGGCGCATGGCCTCTGCCGTGGCGGCCGCCCCTGTCCCACAGACTGCCTTCTCCCACAGCCCAACCCCGATGATGCCCCCCTGCTCGGCGACGGCCCGGATGTGCCGGTCGCTCAGGTGGCGCAGGCTGTCGCACGTGGCACGGACGCCGGTGTGGCTCACCACGACCGGATCGTCGGTCCGCGCCAGCACGTCGTCGATGAGCGCCTCGGAGGCGTGGGCGAGGTCGATGGTGACGTCGCGGGCCTCCATCCGGTCGAGCACCTGAGCGCCGAAGTCGGTAATCCCTCCCTTTTCGATGCCGGTGGACGAGCCGCCGAGCGCGTTGTCGAACATGTGGGTGAGGCTCATCATGCGGTAGCCGTCGGCCACGAGCGTGTCTACGTTCGCGACGGTGCCCTCCAGGGCGTGCAGCCCCTCGATGGCCAGGAGCGTGCCCATCGCCGACGGATTCGTCTCCCGACGTGCGAGCAGCTGGTCGAGGTCGGCCTGCGTGCGGACCAGCATGAGGGCTTCGTCCCGGTCAACAGCGCGGCGGAGCTTTCGGGCCTGGTAGCGGGCCCGGGCCCGGCGACTCGTCCAGGTGGCCACCGGCCAGCGTTGCCCCGCGGCGAGGAAGGGGATCTGGTCGAGCGCGTCCGCCTCGGTGCCCTGGTAGCTGCGCCCCATCGGCGACTGCGTGACGGCGGCGAAGACTTGAAGACCCACCCCGCCCTCGCGGAGGCGAGGAATGTCGGTATGACCGCGGTCGTAGCGCTGCAGCGGATCGCGGGACCAGAGGAGGAGGTCGTTGTGGAGATCCGCCACCATCAGGGTGTCGTGGATCGTCTCTGCGTGGGCAGAGGCCCCGTCGTAGGGCGGTTCGGCCTGAACGGTATTGTACCGGGCGTCGGCGATCGGGGCGGCAACCGTAAAGTAGCCGAGGAGGGCCAGGCTCAGGAGACCGGCAAGCCCATAAAGGAAGAGACGGAGCATACCGTGAGAAGGGGTCAGGGTCGTTTTTAGGACCGAAGATGTGTCCTCATCAGTACAGAACGGCGCCTCCAAAAATCAGACCCACGCCCTGAGAGACCAGCCGTGTCCGGCCTTTCGGGGATGGATGTCCGATCCGTTGGCCCCACGTTGTCCGGGATCTCTCCTGTGAAAGGAAGGGCCTCGTTTCGCACTACGCACGCTGACTGGCCCTCCGTCCCCCATTTTTGAGGCAACACGGATGGGGAGCCGAAGGGTTCGGTCAAATTCCGGTCCCGACGCTCAGTGACGTGCCGAGGCTCATTCACTGAGCGCTGAAGCGATCACAAAATCCCTGGTAAGTCGCCCTGAGAATTGAATTCGGGGCGGCAAATGTTGACATTGGACGCGTCGACTCTCGCCGCCCGGCACCATCCGGCGGTGGTTCTCCAACGTGCACTTCCCCACTCCTTCTCTATCATGGTTCCATATCCGCGCACGATTTTCGTTGTTTTCTTCGTCATGGGGCTATGCGCCGCCTCCCTCCCGGCCCAGGCCCAGCGCGCTCCGGGCGCTGCCGGACTCGGGGTGCAGGCTGGCGAGCCGTCCGGGGTCACCCTCAAGATCTACAATCCCAATCAGCCCTCCTACGACTTCCTGGCGGCCTGGAGCTTCGACAACTTCTTCTTTCTCAACGCCCATATCCTATTCGAACGCCGCCTTTCCCCAGAGAACGTCGAACAGCCCGTTCAATGGTATATCGGCCCCGGGGCGTATATCGGCGTGTCCGACGACCCCGGAGCCGAAGCGGGACTGGGGGTCAGCGGGACGATCGGCATCGACATTCTCCTGGCCGATCAGTTCGAACTCTACCTACAGGCCACCCCGCGCTTCGAACTGGTCCGTGAGACAGAGCCCTTCCTTGGGGGTGGAATTGGGCTGCGCTACTACTTCTGACGGTAGGGGCGGACGTAGGCTCCTTTTCCTTACATCCACACGTCTGCCCTTCCATACGTCCACTCCTCAACGAGGCCGCCACCGGAACACCTCTAGCCGAGGTTCGGGGGAGCGAATTGTGACTGCGAAGACGTAGCCGTCCGCGGTGCGGCGCACGTCGAGGTCGAGCGGGTAGAAGTTCGGACTGCCTTCGTCGTGGCGCTCCACGAGGCGACGCTGGAGGCGCCCGCTCCGGTCGTAGGCGTCGATCTGAACCCAGCCCGGGCGCAGGTTGAGTACGAACAGCGTGTCCCCCACGGGTGCAGCGGCAGGGGTGAGGAGCGGGGCCTCCGTGGCATCGCCCTGGCCAAAGGCGTAGCGCCGTTCGAGCATGGGCGAGTCGAACCCCATGAGCACGAGGCTGTCCGGCGTCGCCCCGTCCCGGAAGTCGCGCGGCAGAAGGTCGACCACGGGCCGGAAGCCCGATAGGCTTGCCAGCGTGCCCCCCCATGCGCGAAGAAAGCCCGCGTACCGCCAGTGCGGCCCCGGGAGCGGGGCGCGGGCCACCGCTTCCCCCTCCTCGTTGAGGCGCGCCACGAACGAGTCCGTCTCGCGCCCCACCACTTTCGCGTACAGCGTGGTGTCGGTGGCCAGCATGTAAACGAGCGTTTCGGGGGCAGGCCGTTCGTACGTCACAGAGGTGCCCACACGCCGCCCCTGGGCGACGCGATCGATCCGGTTATTTCCGGCGTTGAAGACGACCAGCGTGTCTCCCCGGGTGCCGGTGAGGTACGGCGTGCGGAACCCCTCGTCGCCGAGCTCGCGTCTCAGCCTCCCGTCGGCCGCGAACCGAAACAGGCTGTTTCGTTCCACGTCGCTCACCGAGAGCCCGCCTCCGGCCCCGAACCGGACGGTCCGTGGATGCGTCAGGGGGTGCGCCTCCGTTCCCGTGGAGGCCCACAGCGAATCCAAGGTGTCCGCCGGGGTGTCTTGCGCGATCTGACGGGAGAGGGAGTCGCTCGGGTAGAGGGCCTCGTTGGCCTGGCGCTGGCAGCTGTACGGGAGACACCCCGTGAAGAGGAGCAGTCCCAGCAGCATGAGGGCACCCCCGCGGCGGAGGGCCGATCCGATCATGGGCAGTCTCAGTCCGTGCGTGGTCGTCGGCGACGGCCCTCCTCTCCGTCTTCGTACGAGAGGCCCTCCCACTGGCCCACAGCGGAAGGGCCGCTTCGGTCGGGGTTGAACGGGCACGCCGACGAACGTTTCGCCCCTCGGCCGTGCGACTCGTGGCCATGAGATGCATGTCGTCGATCCATGCCGAACCGGAGGTGCAGGCCGCAGCGTGCAGGTGCACTTCGTAGAACGAGCCGAATCTTCCCTCGCCTTCCGCCATGCGAAGGCGTGCCTTGTTCTGGCAATGTTCTTGCGCGACCGACTTTACACACACGGTTCCACGCTCATGGCTTGCGTTCGCACACTCGTCCATCCGCGACGGTTCGGTGTCCTCGGGGTCCTCTTCGCTCTCCTCGTAGGAAGCGTGGCCCCCGGTCAGGCTCAGGATTCGGAGGGCCCCACCGGTGCCTTGTCCGGCCGCGTCATGGACGCGGAGTCCGAGGCCCCCCTCCAGGACGCGACCGTGGCGCTGTGGAACCACACCG
>CAZMDV010000263.1:0-4254 GCA_964564875.1 uncultured Salinivenus sp. | reverse complement strand
TTGAAGGTTGGCAGATTGAAGGTTAAAAGTTAAGGAATGCGATCATCCCGATTCGTCGAGGTCGATTTGGTAGGCGACGCTTTCCTCCTGGATGCGGGAAGCATTCGGGCGAGACTTCAGGTATTCGATCAGTCGAAATAGCTGGCGGGAGGCGACTTCGGCGAGCTGGTACGTGGTCTCAAACTCAGATTTCGAAGTGTATCCTTGATCGAGAGCCACGTACAGCTGTGCTCGAACCTCCCCCGCCGATCCACGCGCTCGGCCCAGGTAGTCCACAAAGACGCTTTGCGTTCGGCTTTCGAAGCCCTCGGCAATGTTGCTCATCACCGACCGACGCTCGCTGAATTTGATCGCGCAGGCCGAAGTCCTTCGAGAACAGTTCCTGTCGGGTGTGCTCGTAGACGTGATTCGTCAGCTCCCGGGCGTTCTGCCACACGTCCAGATCTTCGAAGCGCTCGACGGCTGCCATGGCAGTGTGGTTGAATGCAGGAAGGTTGAAAGTTGTAGGTTGGGCGGTTGAAAGTCGGCGTAGACTCCTACCCTTCAACCTTGAACCTTCTAACGTGAAACTCGAACGCGCATGCTATCAGTTTGAACCCGCAGATCCGTCGTGATCACGCGGGTGTCGGGATCGAGCGTCGGGGCAAGGTAGGTCTGCGCCTCCACGGTCTGGATGGGCTCGACGGTCTGTTCGACCAGCATCGAGTCGCCGACGGCCGTCCAGACCACCGGCGGCTGGTCCGGCTCGCGGGTGTGCACAGCGCGGCGCGGCACCACGTGATAGGTCCCGTCCCGGCGGCCTTCAATGTCGACCGTCGTGTAGGTCCCCACGGCCAAGGGCGGACGCGTCCGTTCGGGCGGCTGCTCAGCCCGCCGCGACTGGACGGTCGGGGCCTGGTTGTAGGGATCTGGCACGCGCACCACCACGTCAATCGTACGGGTCTGCTCGTCGATAGCCCCTTCGACCCGGTGGACGCGCCCCATCCACGAGAACGTCTGGTCGCCGTACGAGCTCGTCACGGTGGCCGGAAGCTGGGCCTCCGACTGCCGCCCACTCGTCGCCCAGAGATTACGGATGAGCGCGGCCTTTCGGGAGGGGAGCGACACCACGATTTCGGCGGCCTCCGTCCCGTAAACGGTGGCGATGGGCGTGCCAGGGGCCACGTACGCACCAAGGTCGGCCTGCTTCTCACGCACCATGCCATCGAACGGCACCCGGAGCTGTGTGCGCTCGAGATTGGTTTTTGCATTTTCGAGGGTGGCCCGTGCACTCTCGAGGGTGGACTGCGCCTCCGCCACCTGCGGCTCGTTGAAGACGAGCCGGCCGAGCTCTGTGCTGTCGGGGTCGGGGGCCTCGCCCGTGCGGTCCTCGATGCGCCGGTAGTCCTCCCGCGCCGCCCCCGCCTCCTCGCGGGCCTGCAGGAGCCGCACCTTCGCCTGGGTCACCTGCGCCTCCGCCTGCTGCACGGCGCTCTGGTAGTCGGACGGGTCGATGCGGGCGAGGGTCTCGCCGGCCTCAAACCGACCGCCGCTTACGAGCGCCTCGGAGACGTCGACGAGGCGTCCTCCCACCTCGGCGGTGAGCTGGATCTCTCGAGCGGGCCGGACCGTGCCGGTGCCGCGCACGAGCAGGCTTCCCGCCCGCACGTCTACAGGCGTCGCTGATACCAGCGGCGACTGGGGCGGCGGCTCGCTCGTCTCCGGCGCCGGGGCGAACACGGTGAGCAAAACGATCACGAGGGTGGCACCGAGGAGCAGACCTCCCCCGATCAGGTACCACTTGAGGGTGCTGAAGTCCATGAGAACAAGCAATCAGTCAGAAACAAAAATGCCGGCGGGATCGGAGGGCACTACTGGAAAAGCCGCGGGTCGTCGGGCGGCTCGGCGTCCGTCCAGGGGCCGCCAAGCGCGCGGTGAAGCGCGAGGCGCGCGTTCACGACGGCCAGTTGCACCCCGGCGAGGCGCGTTTTCGCCTGCACGAGATTGCGCTCGGCGTCAATGAGCGACAGCACGTCGCCCACGCCCCGCTCGTAGCGCTCCTGCTGGGTCTGGAAGGCATCCTCGGCCGTCTCCACCTGTTGCTGCACCTCGCGGTACCGCTGCCGCTGCTTCTCGTAGGCCACCAGAGCCGCCTTTACTTCCTGGAAGGCAGTGAGGACCGTTTGCTGGTAGGTCGCGGCCTGCTGCTTGTAGCGCGCCTCGGCGGCGTTGAGGTTGGCGCGGAGCTGGCCGCCCTGAAACAGGGGCGCCGTCAGCTGGCCGACGAAGGTCGCGAAGGCCTGGCCGGGATCGACGAGGTCCTCGAGGGCGCTGCTTTGCGTGCCCCCCTGTCCGGTCAGCGACAGGCGTGGCAACATCTCGGCCCGCGCCGCCCCGATCTCCTGGCGGGCCGCCTCCAGCCGGAGGGCCGCGCCGCGCACGTCGGGCCGCTGCATCAGCAGGTCCGACGGCAGTCCGGCAGGGATGGGCTCCGGGTCGAGCGGGATGGTCATCGAGTCGGGGAGAAATGCGCGCTGCTCCCCGGCAAAGCGGCCGAGGAGCGTGGCGATACGGCTCTGTGCCTCGTACAGCTGATTCTCCAGGTCCGGCTGCTCCGCCCGGGTGGCCTGCAGGTTCTGGCGGACGGTGTAGAGCTGAAACGACGGGACGAGACCGCGGGCGTAGCGGTCCTCGGTCACCGCCGTGCGCTCCTCCAGAAGCTCGATGGACCGCTGTCCGAGACGTACCTGTCGCTGCAGGGAGGCAATCTGAGCGTACGTCGAAATCGTCTGGCTGATAACCGAGAGACGAGCCGTCTGCAGGTCTGCGGTCGTCGCAAAGTACTGGCTGAGGGCCGCCTTCCGCTGGCTGCGTACGCGGCCCCAGAAGTCGATCTCGTAGGAGAGTCCGAGCGTGGCCTGATAGTCGGTGAATTCGAAGCGATCCGGGCCCTGCCCTCCACCGATGGCGCCGCCGATTCCGGTATTTGCGGGCTGGTTCTGGTAGTTGCCCTGCGCGTCGGCCGTGACGCTGGGAAACAGCGGCGCGCGGGCGACCCGAAACTGCGCGGCCAATTCCTCGACGCGCGCCTGCGCCGATTCGAGATCGAGGTTGGCGGCGAGGGCAGTATCGACGAGGGCGGTGAGGGCCGGGTCCTCGTATTCGGTCCACCACCGAGTGGCGTCATAGGCAGTCGTGTCGGTGGCTACCGCGGGGAGGATCGTGTCGCCGGGAGCCGCTTCAAATCGTCCGGGAAGGTCCTGCTCGGCCTCCGGCGTCGGCATGGACGGCGTTAGTGAACAGCCGGTTAGAACGAGCAGGCCTGATAAAAGGCCAGCGGCAAGACCGCGAAGTTGTGTCATTGAGAAAACGTTTCAACGTTGAACGTTTGGGCCTTAAACGCTACTTACGGGGCGCAAGGCCGTGGTAGATCAGGTCAAACAGGTGATCCTTTCGGGCCTCCACGAACGCGCCCCAGTCGTCCGCCGCGTGGGGATGCATGATCTCCACCGATGGTCGGGCCACGAAGAAGAACAAGCACGTCGAAACCACAGAGAGCACCGTGTGCTGAGGGTCAACCGCCCGAATTTCTCCAGCGTCCACCGCAGACGCAATGGTTTCGACCAGAATTCGGGGCGGAGCGTCGCCGGATTCGGTGGCCTCACGCATGTGCTCGCCGAGCAGACTGCCCCCAGCCAAATTCTCTTGCACCATTAGCCGCATGGCCGCTTCGTCGGAGCGCACGAACTCAACGTATCCATCAATGAACACGCGCAATGTCTCCTCAAACGTCGGGGCCTCCTTCAACGACTCGCCGAACGACGACATAAAGCGACGCATCGTGTAGGTGAAGACCTCCTCGTACAGCGTCTCCTTGTCCTGGAAGTAGTAGTGCAGCATCGCCTTGTTGGTGTCGGCGGCATCGGCGATGGCCTGCATCCGGGCCCCGTGCCGTCCCTCCCGGGCAAACACCTGGAGGGCCGCGTCAAAGATCTGACGCTCGGTGTCGGAATAGTCGGAGCGCGGACCGGAGGCGTCGGGCATGAACAGTGTCGGCAATGAGAGTACACCCGGTGTAACTGTGGGGCAACCACCTGGTTCAACCAAATGGTTAAGGAGGCGTAACGTAGCGGAGCCGAAATGAGAAGATCAGGGAATAGGCCGCAGAGGACTATCGATTTAGCCACCCGGCCACCCGACGGGCCACCGGCCGCGGCGTAAAGCGCACCATGAAGGCGCCGATCTTGTTGGGCCAGCCCGGCACGACGAGTGTCC
>CAZMDV010000262.1:0-4277 GCA_964564875.1 uncultured Salinivenus sp. | reverse complement strand
GGTTCAGTCCGGGCTCTCACCGGATCACGGATCCGTCCTCGGCCTCGGCGGTGACGGGCACGAACGTCCCGTCTGGCTCTTCGGCCATCAGCACCATGCCCTGGCTTTCGATCCCAAACATCTCCTTCGGCTCCAGATTCGCCACGACAACCACCTCCAGCCCGACCAAGTCGTCCGGGTCCATCTGTTCGGCCACCCCCGCCAGCATCTGCCGTTCTTCGAGCCCAATGTCGACCTCCAGGCGCAAGAGCTTGTCGGCGTCGGGCACCGGCTCGGCGGCCGTTACAGTGCCGGCGCGGAGATCGAGTTCAGTGAAGTCGTCAAACGAGACGGGGTCCTTCAGGTCGTCGAGCATGTCGGGAGAGGGGGTTGTGTCAGACTTTTGGTCGCTAGCCCGCTCGCGGAGCCTCTCGATCTGGGCCTCGATTTGGGAGTCGTCGATCTTTTCGAAGAGAGGATTTGCGTCCGGATCGCGGGGGAGGGTGTGGCCCGTTTTCAGGAGCGGCTGGCCGGCGTCGTCCCACCCTACGGCGTCGTCGGGATCGCTGTCCGGGGTGCTGGTGCGTACATCCTCAAGCCCCAGGCGGGTGCGCAACTCCGCCGAGGCGCTGGGCAATACGGGCTCGAACAGGACGGACAGGGCCGCGCAGACCTGAAGGCTCACGTGGATCGTGTTGGCGCAGGCCTGAGGATTGCTCTCGTGCGTGTGCCAGGGCTCTGTCTCGTTGAAGTACTTGTTGCCGCGGCGCGCCAGGGCCACCGTCTCGAAAACCGCCTCCCGCGTCCGGTACTCCTCGTAGGCGGTGCCCACGGTGCCAGGCACCTCCCTCATCGCGTCGAGCATGGCGCGGTCGGCGTCTGTAGGATCGTCGAGAGGGGGCACCGTGCCGTCGAAGTAGCGGTCCGCAAACGTCAGCGTTCGGTGCACGAAGTTACCAAAGACATTGGCGAGCTCGCCGTTCACGCGTTGCTGAAATCCCTCCCAGCTGAAGTCCGCGTCGCCAGTTTCGGGGAGGGTCGCGGCGAGGGCATAGCGGAGCAGGTCGGGGCCGTGGCGCTCGTCCTCGAAGTCGTCGAGGTACTCGTGTAGCCACACCGCCCAGCCTCGACTGGTCGAGAGCTTCTCGCCCTCGAGGTTGAGAAACTCGTTCGCGGGCACGTTGTCCGGCAGCACGTAGTCGCCATGCTCCATGAGCATGGCCGGAAACATGAGGCAGTGGAAGACGATGTTGTCCTTGCCGATGAAGTGAACGAGACGGGTGTCTTCGTCCTGCCAGTAGTCTTTCCACTGCTCGGAGTCGCCCTGTTGCTCGGCCCACTCTTTGGTCGCCGAGATGTAGCCGATGGGCGCGTCGAACCAGACGTAGATCACCTTCCCCTCAGCCTCCAGCCCGTGCCGTTCGGCCACGTCTTTGGGTACAGGCACGCCCCATGGCACATCACGGGTTATGGCCCGCGACTTCAAGCCTTCGTCGAACCAGCTTTTGATTTGGCCGAGAACGTTGTTCTTCCACTCCGGGTGCGAGTCGACCCACTTTTCTAGCTCCGGCTGAAGGGCGCCGAGCGGGAGATACCAGTGCGTGGTTTTCTTGAGCTCTGGCGTTGCGTCGGTAAGGGTGCTCTGTGGGTCTCCCAGTTCGGTGGGGCTCAGGGACGACCCGCACTGCTCGCACTGGTCGCCGTACGCCCCCTCATAACCACACACCGGGCACGTGCCCACCACGAACCGATCGGCCAAGAACATGTCGGCCTCCGGATCATAGAGCTGTTCTTCAGTCTTGAGCTCAAAGACGTCCTTCTCATCGAGGGTCCGGAAGAAATCCTGGGTCGTCTCGACGTGCGTGTCGCTGGAGGTGCGGCCGTAGTAGTCGAAGCTCATCCCGAACCGCTCGAAGTTGTCGCGGATCTGGGGATGATAGGTATCGATGATGTCCTCCGGCGCCCGGTCTTCGCGGATGGCGCGCATGAGGATGGCCACGCCCATCTCGTCGGAGCCGCAAATGAAGGCCACGTCGCGCCCCTTTAACCGTTGGTAGCGCACAAACAGGTCGGCCGGCAGGTACGCCCCTGCCAGGTGCCCGATGTGGACGGGGCCGTTGGCGTACGGGAGGGCCGCGGTGACGAGAAGACGTTCGGAGGGGAAAGAATCTGCCATCAAGAGAGAGTGTGCTTAACGGAAGTGATCTTCTCGAATTTCATGGGTAGCGTTGTGTATTTCGTATTGCGTAAAGCCAAACATCGATGAAGCACGAAATATGCAACACGCAATACCAAACGCGATCCGGCACCATCCTAGTTGAAACTCACCCCATCCAACGGATCCCCCTCCTTCTTCCGGAGCGCTTCCTCGGCGAACCAGGCCTCGTCAACCTCCTGCGTCGTGTCGGGCAGGTCCTCGTGGGGCTTCTCGTAGCCCTCGATGTCCTTGAGCCAGACGAGTGTTTTGGTCCGCATTGTGCCATCCCGGGCTTCGAACTCGACCTCTTCCTCTCGGGCCGCGCAGGTCCCCTCCGCCTCGTCGTACACGCCGCCCAGCTTCGGGTGTCGCAACAAAATTCGGACGCGCTCCCCATAGTCGAAGCGACTGTCCCGGAAGTCTTCCTCGCTGTAGGTTGCCACGATTTTTTGGTATCCTCCGTCAAGAACCAGTTCAAGCGCGAGGCTGCGGCACTATGCCCACAGCCGAGTATAAAAACCAAGCGGCACTCCTGCGTGTTCGACAGTCTTGAGCCGCTTATGAAAACTCTTCGCGCGGGTCGAGCCTTTGTCTCTCTTACCCCACTTCCTGCAGCCCATGCCCGACTCTACGTTTCCTGTCCGCACAGCCACCGTTGAACGGACGACCAAAGAAACGGACATTTCGATCGACCTTACCCTCGACGGGGACGGCACCTTTGACGTCGACACCGGCCTTGGGTTCTTCGACCACATGCTCGACCTCTTCGCCAAGCATGGGGGGCTCGATCTCACGGTCCGGTGCGACGGGGATCTGGCGGTGGACGACCACCACACCGTCGAGGACGTCGCGATTGGGCTGGGACAGGCCCTGCGACAGGCCCTCGGGGAGAAGGCCCACATTGCCCGTTACGGACACGCCTGCGTGCCGATGGACGATGCCTTGGCCCGGGCGGCAATCGACCTCTCTGGACGCAGCTACTGCCGCCTGGAAACGACTTTCGAGCGGGAACAGGTGGGCGATCTCTCGACAGAGATGGTCGAACACGTCTGGCGCTCCGTGGCCGACCACGCCCGCTGCAACCTCCACCTGACCGTCCTGCACGGCCACAACGCCCACCACAAGATCGAGGCCCTCTTCAAGGCCGCGGCCCGCGCTCTCCGGGCGGCCGTCCGCCGCCGGGCCGACCACGACGAGGTCGCGTCGACCAAGGGCACACTCTCCTGAATGTGGAGTTCGGAGTGGGGACTTTGGAAGGGGATTCCGATCCGACCGGGGACGCCCCCGCCTTGGAAGGGTCTCCTTATCTCCTCCACTCTCAAAAACGCTCATTCTTCAACGCAAAACACCCGACGCACACCCCCATGCTTTCAGACGAAACGGTAGCCGTGATCGGCGCCGGCAACATCGGCCGTGCCCTCATCGGGGGCATGATCAACGGCGAGTTGGTCGACGCCAAGCGCGTGATTGCCACCCGGCGCAGCGCCTCGGCCCTCGACGAGATGGCGGAGGAGTTTCCGGGGCTTCGTACCACGACCGACAACGTGGCGGCGGTGCAGGACGCCTCCCTCATTCTGCTCACGATTAAGCCGCAGAGTCGCGCTGAGGTGATTACAAATATCCGCGACCACGTGGACCGGGGCGTGCTCGTGATCAGCGTCCTCGCCGGCATCACCAGCGAGCGGCTGCAGCTCGGCTTTGGGCAGGACCAACCCGTCATTCGGGCCATGCCGAACACCCCCGCTCTGGTGGACGCCGGAGCGACCGCCCTCTCTCCGGGGACCTATGCGACGGATGATCACCTGGAGAAAGCACGGTCGATCTTCGAAGCGGTGGGGGACGCGGTCGTCGTGCCCGAGGAGCACATGGACGCCGTGACGGGTCTCTCGGGAAGCGGGCCGGCCTACGTCTATATGTTCATCGAGGCCCTCACCGACGCTGGGGTAAAGCAGGGCATGTCGCGAAAAGACGCGTCGAAGCTCGCGGCCCAGACCGTCTACGGCGCCGCTAAGCTGGCCATCGACACCGGCAAACACCCCGCCATCCTGCGGGACGAGGTGACCACACCCGGCGGCACGGCCATCGCCGCGGTCTCCTCGCT
>CAZMDV010000261.1:0-4285 GCA_964564875.1 uncultured Salinivenus sp. | reverse complement strand
TTCTACACTCAATACCCGGTCTATTGAGAGAGAAATGGTAGACCGGACGATGGGCGGCGGCCCCCTTCGGCGCATTAGACCCCATCAACCATGAATAAGACAAGCACCACCGCCCCCAACGTGCCACCGCCCCTGCAAAACCGGTTTTATTGCCGGTCTAGAGTAGCGCCTCGTGGGGGGCAGGGCAGGACCGGCCCGAAATGAATCGCTCGCTCTTTCCGCGGAGAACAAAGGGGCGGTCAGAACAGGCGACGGAGACGCTTTTTGTTATTCGCGTAGTCCATCGCATCCTCCGCCTCAATTTTGTTCTTCCGCGTGAGGCGGTAGAGGTCCTGCTCGAGGGTGGTCTGTCCCTGGTCCCCCCCTTGCCACATCATCTGGTAGACCTCCCCCACATTGTCGTTCTTGATGGCGGCCCGGGCCGAGGAGCCGACCCAAAGGACCTCCTTTGCCATCTGTCGACCGCCGCCAACCTTCGGCAGGAGTTTCTGCGACACGACACACCGGAGCACGTCCGCGAGCCGGTGCCGCACGCGTTGCTGCTCGTCGGGGGGCATCTCCGCCACGATGCGGTCGATGGTCTCCATGGCCGAGGAGGTGTGGAGGGTCGAGAAGACCTTGTGCCCCGAATCGGTAATTTCGAGTGCCGCCTGGATGGTCTCGGGGTCCCGCATCTCCCCGATGACCACGATGTCCGGGTCCTGGCGCAGCGCCTGGACAATGCCCTCCTTGAAGGTGGTTACGTCCTTCCCCACCTCCCGGTGGCGCACGATGCACTTCTTGGACTCGTGCATGTACTCGACCGGCTGCGCAATGATGACGACGTGTCCCGGATAGTCTTCGTTGTTCGCGTCGACGATGGCATCGAGCGTCGTACTCTTTCCCGACCCGGTCACCCCGGTAATGAGGGTGAGCCCGTCCCGCACGTGCCGAAACATCATGCCCTTCTGAATTTTCGGGTGGAATCCCAATTCGTCGAGCGGAAAGATTTCGTTGTTGATGGCGCGCATGTTCAGCGCGGCATGGTCGTAGTCCGAATAGGCCGTGGCCCGGAAGCGCCGCGGGCGATCGTCCTCGTCGGTCTCGATCCGGTACGAAAAGTCGGTCGCCCCCTCCTCCAGAAGCTGGGTCTTCTGCTTTTCGTTGAGAAGACTCAGGACGAGGATGTCGGTCTCTAGGGGATCGTAGGAGCCTAGGTCTCTCTTGCGGCGTTTTTCCCCATCGATGCGGTACCAGACGTGACCGTCGCAGGCACGACCGCCCAAGTCCATGTCACTCGCGTCGAGCTCAAGCGTACGCCTCACGAAGCGATTCATCCGCTCGCGCAGGGCAGCTTCCTCTTCTTCGGAAAACTTATCGGTCCCCTGTGCGAGGTAGCGGAGCCGACGCTGGCCGCGGTAGGAGTCGGGAATGGAGTTGATCAGTCGCGTGCACGAGGCCGGGAGGGTCGATGAGTCCGATTCAGGGGATGAGCCTGATTCAGACGTTCCGTTCTGTCCTCCCGTCCCCCTGTCGCTGGACAGAACCTTCTTGAATGTCTCTTTGGACACGGGCTCCTTTCGATTGATTCAGTAGAGTAACGCAAATACAGCACACTTTCTTGGTGCGGGAACGCACCGAACTGCCCCGAATGGGGTGGTGACCGGCCCGTCAGTCCACGGACCGGTCCCACGCCGTAAGGGGACGCCAAGATCGTTCCAGACCGAACTCACAGGTCTCTCGTTCTATTCCTCAGCGACCTCCCCACTTTCGGTCTCGTCCTCGGTCGGGCTCTCGAGGGTAGTCCGGAGAACCTGGTCGCTGAAGTCGGGAAGGCTCCCGTAGTCCTCAAGATCACGGAGGTCATCGTCGTCTTTCTCCCAGCCGTCGCCCCCGTAGGTTTCCTCCTTCGAGTTCCAGTTCGTGGACTCCGGGTAGCCATTGTCCTTGATGTCCCAGAGCTGTTTCTCGTCGAACACGAGGTCCTCGAAGGCCACACGGTAGCCCGCAGACGTCTCTTCAATCATCGAATACGGCTTCTCCTTCATCTCTTCGAAGTCCGACTCGTCCTGGGAGAAGGATTCCCGCGTATAGTCGTAGAAGTCACTGTCGGCGGTGATGGTGGTATCGCCTCTCTCCTCACAGGTATAGTCGGCGTCCACGGCCAGAATAAAGTTCAGCCTTGTGCCCGGCTGAATCACCTTCTCGAAGGTAGCCGACGCGCCGTCGCGATTGTTGCCCGGCGGAAACACCATCTCCGGATCCGGTTGATTCTTCGGCTTCGTGTCCGGCTGAACCCGCTGCAGGTAGATGGCCGAGCAGTAGCCTGCCATGGACTCTATGAACTCCGCCTTGAGGACAGTCGGACTTTCAACCGTGGGCACTTTCACCATCGTGTTGTCGGCGTAATTGTCGCCGACCTTATGCTTCACTACACGGTCCGCGACGATCTTCTTCCCCTCCGAGACGGCCTTGTAGGCGGTGGGGCTGATCTTTTCCAGCCACGCCCGGTAGTTGCCGCCCTCGTAGCTCCCCTGAATGGTGCCGACGTCGGAGACGATCGAGCTGACGTCGTCCCCAGGGTCGGTCTCCGCGCGCGCCTCCGCGAGGACGGCGTTGTGGCCCGAGCGGGCAATCTGCCGGGCAATCACCTGCCCCTCACGACGCGACTGGCGGTCCTGCGTGTCCATGGCCATCCGCTGGCCCTGCAGAGCGATGAGAGCTACAACGGACATGACTCCGAGTGTAATAACTAAACTGTATTTACCCATATCGGCGTGTTTATCTGTGAATGTTTCTGATTCATTTTACGTCTCCCCTTGCAGGAAGGCCCATCGTCGAATTAACTGCCAGCACTGGGCGAACCCGTGGCGAAGGTCTTGCACTCCGATGCACTTGAGAAATCACTCCCGTCGGGCCGTTTGAGCACCTTCCAGCCGTTGGGGACGCAGTCGGATTTCACTTGGGGAATGGTGAGGGTGCCACCCACCCCGGAAGACTTGTCTCGTTCTCGCAGGAGCATTACGGACCCGACGTGCGTGACTGGGAGGATGGTGCTCTGATTTCGGTACGGGGCCACCGCGGAGAAGCGCACCCGGATGCTGTGCACGCTGTCCGGGTTGGCTTCGGGCGTTAGGACGCGCTCCGCATTTCTGTTCAGCATGTCGATCTTGAAATACTCGAGGGTCGGCGCACTCAGTCCCTTTACCGCCGACCAACTTCCGCTCCCGATCTTCTTCTTGCGGGTGAGCTGGTAGAGGTCCGTAGTATCCCCCTCTACCGCGGTCAGATCTTCTTTCGTTACGCGGTAGCGCGTCCTGACTCGCACCGTATCCCCAGCGCTCGTGAGCGAGTCGCGGTAGAAGACGAAGTTTCTCGTGATGCTGTCGGGATGATGAGGATTGGTCCCCTTGAAGTTAAACGCCGCCTCGTCCGGATCGACGTTTCCCCCAATTTGCTCGAGGTCCTTCTCCAGCCACGTGGCGAAGGTCTGGGCCTCCTCCTTCACGGCGTTCCGCGAGGCCCGGGCGACGTTTTTCTGGGTCGCCCGCAACTGAATTGTAATGAGGATCAACGTCACAGTCGTGGCGATGATCGTAGCCACCATGTTGTCATATATAAATTCCATATTTTTAGGTATTTTTTATACCAAAATGACTGGTCAGTTGTACGTGAGAACTTCTGAAAACGTGACCGGCTCCTTGATGTATGGGTCCGGCCCTGTGTCCTGAATCTTGAAGACCACCTCTTTCCGAAACGTGGGAGTGCTCACGGGATTCAGACTCGCGTCCACGTACCGGACCTCGGCCCGCACCTCGAAGTCGACGGTGAAGTCGAGCGCCTCGAACGGGACGGTCACAGGGCTCATCTCGTTGAAGTCGTCGATGTCGTCGCACGTGTCCGTGCCCCCGAAGGCCTTGCAGTGTTTGCCCGTCTCGAAAGAAGAAGGCTCTGTGAGGGCGGACGGGCTGGTGATGGAGTCCTTCGGAACCCCGATCGTATTTTCGTCGAACGCGCGGGCCCGCACCACCTCCAGGGTCTGTGTGGCCACCCCGATGGCCATCTCTTTCATCTCCGACTGGAAGACCTCCCGCTGGTCCTGGAGCCTCGACTGCATCTGAGTGAGGGTCAGAAGGGTGGCGACCATTAAGGCGAGAAGAGCCAGGAGCGTCTGTTGCATGTTGTATTGCCAATCTTTGACTGTAAACAATTATCAGTGCGGGAACTCCTGCCTTAGTGGCTTCCTTCGCGCAATCTATGAAGTCACCTGGAGTGCCGCCCGTCTGTGCCGCTAGGACGCCACCAC
>CAZMDV010000260.1:0-4286 GCA_964564875.1 uncultured Salinivenus sp. | reverse complement strand
CAATTCGTGGCGCTCTTCGACGAGGACACGAGCTCAGCCCTTCAACTTAAGGAGGTCATTTCGGTTGGGGTCTCGCTCACGCTTCTCTAAGGGGTCCCCATTCTGTTTGCGCCGATGCGTCGCGCTCTCCTCGCGTATGCTGGGCTCGGGCTCCTGCTCGCGCCCGCTCCGCTTCTCAACGTGCTGCAGGCGGAGTCCGCGGCCGTGGTGGCCCTGGTTGCGTTCTTCGTGGCGGGCCTCTCGGCGGTGGGGGCATTTGGCCAGCGATCCGTCTCGTTGTGGCGCGTCCTGGTCCGGCAAGAAGCGGCCCTGCTCGTTCCGCTGGGGGTCCTGACGGTTGCTCAGCTCTGGGCTCCGAACTGCACCTTCGGGCAGGGCCTCCTCTTCTACGCGCTGTTTCCGGGCGTCACCGTTGTCTTTGCGGTGTCGCTCGCCTACGCGCTGCGGGGACTGGACCTGCCGCGGCCTGGCCTCGTGCTGAGCGGGCTCGGCGTCCTCATCGTCGTGGGCGGCCCGCTCTACGACCTCAGACTGCATCCACAGTTCTACACCTACAACCACGTGTTTGGGGGTGTGCTGGGGCCCATCTACGACGAGCAGCTGGCCGTGCGACCGGGCCTCTTCGTGTTTCGGGGGTTGACCCTGCTCTGGGCCGCGATGGCAATCCTGGTCGGGCGGTGGCTTCGGGGAAAAGGACCGCGGTGGGGGCTGGGAGGCTGTGCGGTGGCGATCGGGGCACTCTATGCATTCTCGGCGCCACTCGGCATCAACACGCCCGCTGGGTACCTCCAGGAGCAGCTTGGGGGGCACGCCCGGACCCCGCACTTCGATCTCTACTACGATCCGGCCCGTCTCGACTCGGCCGCGGTGGCGGACCTCGCGGCGGCGCACAAAGCCCGGTACGACTGGGTCCGGAGGCGGCTAGACCTAGGCCCCGACACGGAGGATCCGCGCATCCAGAGTTACATTTATCCGAACCCGGACGTGAAGGGGCGTCTCACGGGCGCCCGCACAACGAGTGTAACCCCGGTTTGGCTGTCGACGCCCCAGATGCATCTGCTCTACGATCGGGTGTCGGAGAGCCTCGGACATGAGCTGGCCCACGTCGTGGGTCGGCCGTATGGCCTTCCAGGCCTGCGAGCCTCGTGGGCGCCGGGCCTCGTGGAGGGGTGGGCCGTGGCCCTGGAGTCCCCGTCGCCAGCGCCCTCCCCCGACGACCTCGTGCGGACCGCGGCCCGTGCCGACACGACGGTGTCGCTCGCCGCTACGGCCCGCACCGTGGCGGGGCGACTCTCGCCCTGGGGATTTTGGACGGGGCGGGGGGGCGTCTCGTACGCCACCATGGGCTCGTTCGTGCAGTATCTCCTCGACCGGTACGGTCCGGAAAAACTGAAGCGGGTCTACGCGTGGGGGAACTTCGAGGCCGTCTACGGTCGGACTCTGGAGTCACTGGCAACAGGGTGGGCCGCGCACCTCCGCCGGGCGCCGGTCGTGGCGCGGGGGACCTACGGTGTCGTTGCTCGCCAGTTTACGCAGCCGTCCCTCTTCGAAACCGAGTGTCCTCACTACGTGCCCCCGGCCCGCCGCCACCTCCAAGATGCCCGGCGGGCCGCCCGGCGGCGCGACACCACCCAGATGGTTGCTCGCCTGAGACGGGCGCTCGCGCTCCGTCCGCAGTTTGCGGCGGCCCACGAGGCCCTGGCGCGGGTCCGCCTCGCGCGCGGGCAGGCCGGGGCGGTGCGTAGGCAGCTCGATACGCTGGCGGCGGCGACCCGTACGGTCGGGCTTCGCGTTGCCCTGGCCGACGCGCGGGCGCTAGACGGGGAGGTACAGGCCGCCCGCACCCTGTATGCGGAGGCTCGTGCCCGAACCCCCAACTACGCCCACGGCCCCCGTGCCCGACTGATCCTCCGGGATGCCGTGGCCGCCCGTCCGGCCGTTCTCCGGGTCCTGGTGAGCGGCGACTCGGCGGGCGTTCAGGCGCGGCACCTCGGAGCGATGGACGGGGAGGATCCCGCCGTGCAGGCGTGGCGGGCCGTTCGGTGGATGGACGCAAAGCGGTACGGTCCGGCGCTTTCGGCGTGGCGGCTGAAGGCGATGCCGGTGCGGCCCGGACACCCGCGCGGTTGGCGTCGCGCCTGGACCCTGCAGCGGACCGCCTGGGGCGCCAGGGCGGCCCTGCGTGCCGGGTCGACCGACGTGGCTCGGCGCTGGGCCGAGCAGGCGGCCCGGCAGGCTCGCACGCTCGGGGATCGGGCTCGTGTGGATGTCTTCGAGTGGTGGGCGACCCGAGCGCGCGCAGGCCTGGACGCGTCGGTGCCGCATCGTCCCCTTGAGGATGGCGGACTGGTCGCACCCGGAAGAGGGCCGCGGGAAGACCCCCCTGCGACGCTGAACCATGCCCCCCGACTATTGGTTGGGGGAACCGGGTATATCGGGGACCGCCAGACGCGTTGCCCTGCCCCCGTCCTCCCGCCGCATGAGTTGCGCCAGCCATAGTATGTCGTCTTCCGTCCGCCGGCTTCTCGGGCTCTGTCTCTGTGTCGCGATGCTTAGCCTGCCCGCCGGATGCAAATCGACCGAGCGGTCGAACCAAGAGTCAGCCGCCGCCTCATCGGCCCCCTCCCCGAACCGGCCCAACCTCGCGGCGCCCTCCAAGGCAGTCCATACCCTCCAGCTCTACAGGGGCGACGACGAGCGGCACCTTCCCGTAGTCGCCCTCGACGGTGGAACCCCGCTCACGCTGGAGTTTGACCTGATGAAGGAAAAGGGACGCCCCCTGTCGATTTACTTCGAGCACGCGGATCGGAACTGGCGTCGAGACCTTACGTCGAGTCAGATCCTAGAGTCCTACCAAAGCGACCGTCTCCTTGAGTACCGTCCGTCCCGGAGCACAGATGTGTCCTACGTCCACTACCGGTACCGCTTTCCCAACGAGGAAATTCGCTTTCGAATCAGTGGCAACTACGTCCTGCGCGTAACCGAGCGCGGGCGCCCGGACTCGGTCCTCTTCGAAAAGCCCTTCTTCGTGACCGAGAAGGAAGGGCAGCTCCAGTTGGGGGCCGAGTCGCTGACCGTGCCGGGCCAACAGGTCCCTTCGCTCCGGCCGAAAGTTCGGTACACGCCGCCCTCCGACATTCGGGGTGATCCGCTCGGGCACGCCGTGTGCTTCGTGCGGAACGGTCGCCTTGCGGATACCCGCTGTCGGGAACAGCCGATCCTGGCGCGGCAGCCCGAGCTGGAGTTTGAGCTGGAGCGAGAACGCGCCTATGCGCCCACCACGACCGAGTATGGCCTCGACCTCAGCACACTCCGCCCGGCGGGCCGGATCACCGAGGTCAAACGCACAGCCTCTCCAATCCAGGTCTTGCTCAACCCCAACTACGCCCGGTTCGGAGAAACCACCCTAGGACCGGCCGTGAATGGACAGACGGTTGTGCGGGGAGCCCTCTCCAGTCGGGCCGATCCCGCCCTGACCGCCGACTACGTGGAGACGACCTTCGCCTTCGTCCCGTCGGACGAGCGGCCGTACAACAGTCCGCTCGTAGTGGCTGGTAGTTTCAGTGAGATGAACCCCGACTATGGCACGAGGATGGAGTGGAACCCTGCGAAGGGACAGTATGAAGGGACGGTTCTCCTCAAGCAAGGGAAGCATCAGTACTTCTACTCGAGCTCCGACCCGGCCCTCACGAAGCAGATTCAAGGAACGCAGCGTCGCATCAGCGGCACCTACACGGCGTTCGTCTACTACCGAGACGCTCGCAACAACACAGACCGCCTCCTACAGGTCAACGGCTTCACGCCGCAGTAACGACCGCCGCCGCCACAGAAGCTGACCCCAATACGAAAGCTGATCCAAATAAGAAACGCCCCACCCCATTCGGGGTGAGGCGTTCGCTCTAAGTGCATGGGGCCTGGACCTCTAGCCGATGACGCGGACCTCCTGAGCGTTGGGTCCCTTGTCGGTGTGACCGACCGAAAACTCCACCCGGTCATCCTCCTCGAGACTCTTAAATCCATCGGCATCGATTTCGCTGTAGTGGACGAACAGATCCTCGTCTCGCTGCTCAGCGACGATGAATCCGTAGCCCTTCTCGTTGTCGAACCACTTAACGGTTCCAGTTTCGCGCTCTGCCATGGTGCTGCTAAAAGTTCGATAGAAAGAACGTGTGCTGCGCGGCAGAGCATCCCCACCCGTTGCACACACCCCGAGGGAGTGGCCCCAGATGTCGATGAACTGCCACATGCTTGCAATTATAAAATCTTCAAAACTGGAAGTCAACCTT
>CAZMDV010000259.1:0-4291 GCA_964564875.1 uncultured Salinivenus sp. | reverse complement strand
CAGTCGACAAGGCGGTGCGGGCCGCTCAGGAGAAGCGCATCGCCCTCGCCACGTTTCTGTGGGCGGAAGACGGGTCGCCAGCCCCGTTTCAGTACGCGCCCCCCTCGCTGCAAATGCCGCCCTCGATCGATACCAGTCGGCAGTCGGAGGCCGTTGACACGGCCCTCTCGCGCCGACCGAAGCTCTGGATGATGGACGTAAAGCAGCGGCAAACGCAGATCGAGCGGCGCCTTGCCCGCGCTCGCCTGCGTCCCAACCTCAAGCTCGAAGCGCAGGCCGTATCGTACACTGAGAGCCCGGTGAACGTCACCGACGTAAAGATTGGGATCGAGATCGATCAGCCACTATTCTTCCGGGACGGGCGCAGCCAGGCCGAGAAGGCCCAAATCAAGCTTCGGGACCTTGACTTGAAACGAGACGTCGCCGAGCGAAAGGTGCGAGCCGACGTCGAGTCGGCGCTCGCGGCCTTGTCGCAGGCTCGCCGTCGGGCCCAGTCGGCCCGCCGCAGCGAACGGCTGGCCCGAAAACTCCGCCAGGCCGAACAGCGTCGGTTCGAGGAGGGTGAAAGCACGCTTTTCGTGCTCAACAAACGGGAGCAGTCCCTGGCGAAGGCCCGAAAGCAACTCGTGTCCGCCGAGACCAGTGCCCTAAAGGCCTACGCGACCTACCAGTGGGCCACCGGGACTATCGGAGAAGAGTACAATGTGGGGACCACCCTGTCCGATGGGGCGCCGGACGTCACAGGTGACTGACTGGCAGTCGGCATGTGCCCGACAAATGCCAGCCGCGGTCTCGTACGGCCGCTGCTCTGATTACCGGCCGTCCCGCTTCACGCGTCGTGCACATCTTTCGCAGCGAAAAGGTCGCGAGGCGCGCCCCGCCACGTCATGTCCACCATAGGTGAGCCCGAATCGAGCATGGCGCGTATGGTTGGATTGGTTCTGGCGTACAGGAAATTAAGCTTCCCGCGTCCCAGCCTCAGTTGGCCAGCCTTCCGCTCCAACTTTTCGGGCGCACCCCGATCTGACCGCGCACATCGTTGACCGCGCCTCCTCCCGATGCCGGCCTGAATGGCGACGAAAAGGGTGCGGGGGCCTTCCAGAAGAGGCGGGACGGCACTCAAGGCTGACCGGAAGGCCGTGACCGCCTTCCGGAGGTGAGAGGGCCCCAGGCCAGCCGGACGTCGGCCGGTCTGTGCCTGCCCGGCGGCCCACCTCACGCGGGCCTGTCGAAGCTGTGGGCCAGCGCCAGGCTCGTCGGGACTGGTGCCGGGCGCAGGATCAGTGCCAGGCATGTAGAATGCCGCTGCCCGCCCCAGTCCCACCGAGGCCAGATCGTTGCGACACGGTCGCAAAACGCCGGCGCCTGATCCGAAGGGTATTTTCCTGTGGGAAGAGATCGTCCGAGGGTCCTCGCAACGGAAACGGGACTCTCTTCAGGGGAGACGTGTGTGCTTGGTCGACATGGACCCAGAAGAGGTGAAGAGGCCCCTCCGTGCTATAGGAGTCCGCGCCGGGCGCGCTCCAGGGCGGCGGAGGCGAAGAGCTCTTTGTTCAGCCCCCGGTCCTCCACGAATTGGAACCGGCGGGCGTGCGCCCCCGAGGCATCGGCGTACCCGATCCATACCGTGCCCACCGGCTTGTCGGACGTACCGCCCGTAGGGCCCGCGATGCCGGTTGTGGAGATCCCCACCGTCGCGTCGAGCGCCGCCCGCGTTCCAGCCGCCATCTGCTCGGCCACAGCTTCGCTCACGGCCCCGTGCTCGCGGAGGGCCGCTTCGTCCACCCCGAGCACGTCCTGCTTCACATGGTTAGCGTACGCGACAATGCTCCCCAGAAAGTAGTCGGACGACCCCGAGACGCCGGTAAGACGGTGCCCGATGAGGCCCCCTGTCGCACTCTCCGCCGCGGCGATCGTGGCGTCCTGGTCCCGCAGCAGGTCGCCGAGGACCTCCTCGAGGGTGACCTCGCCGGTGCCGATGAGGAAGTCGCCCGCCCGGCTCCGAATCATCGCCTCCACCTCGTCGAGACGCTCGTCGGCGTCGGGCGCGTCGGCGTCGGCGGACAATCGGAGGCGCACCCCGCTGGTGGACGGCAGGTAGGCCAGGTGCACGTCCTCCCCCAGCACGCCGGAGAGGTCGCCGAGCCGCTCCTGCAGGGCCGTCTCCGGGATGCCCGCCGTAATGAGCGTTCGGTGATGCACTTCGCCCACCCCCGGTTGGGCGTCGAGCCGCGGCTCCACGGCCGCGTCGAAAATGGCCTTCATCTCCGCCGGAATGCCGGGCAGGAGGGCGATCAGCCGCCCGGACGGATCCTCGTGCCACAGTCCCACGGCGGCCCCCACCGGGTTTTCGAGGATCTCGAATCCCTCCGGGACCCGGGCCAGGGCAGGCCCGGAGTCCGGCAGCTCCCGGTCTCGCTGGTTGTAATACCGGCGCACGCGGTCGAGGAGGGCGTCGTCGGTGTAGAGGGGGGCATCGAAGTATTCAGCGACAACCTCCCGGGTCAGGTCGTCGTGCGTGGGCCCGAGCCCACCGGTGCACACCACGAGGCGGGCGTCCGCGTAGGCCCGGTCTAGCTCCTGCTGAATGGTGGAGGCCGTGTCGCCCACCGTCACCGTGCGCCCCATCCGAATTCCGAGTCGGCTTAGGCGCCGGCCAAGCCACGCCGCGTTCGTGTTGGTCGTCTGCCCGATGAGCAGCTCGTCGCCGATCGTGAGAAGCTCTGCTTTCATGAAGATGCACGCAAAGAGTGAGAATGACGGTGGCACATTCTCCCGGTTTGCCGTTGATCGTCGAGGATGCCTGTGGACGTTTGGGCGTGCCGGACGCAATGCGCCCATACTCTCACACACCATTGCGCCCAAACGCTTACCCCCCGTGTTCGCGCGACCACGCCTCGGGATCGGCCCGCCACTCCTGGAGCAGGGCCCGCGCCTCGTCGGACAGGTCATGGCGGCGACGGGCCACCTCCAGCAGCACCGGAAAGGTCGTGAGGACGTGGTGCGGCACGTCCGCCTCCCGGAAGGCCGCATCGGCCACGTCGAGCCCGTACGAAAAAATCGCCAGCACCGCCCGCACGGTCGCGCCGGTGCCGCGGACGGCCGACACGGCGTCGAGCGCCGACCCGCCTGTTGAGATGAGGTCCTCTACCACAACCACGTCGTCGCCCGGTCCCAGCCGCGGTCCCTCAATCTGCCGCCCCTGCCCGTGCCCCTTGGACGACGAGCGGACGTAGGCCATCGGCGCGTCGAGCCGCTCGGCCAGCCAGGCGGCGTGGGGAATGCCCGCGGTGGCTGTGCCGGCAAGCGTAACCGGCCGCAGGTCGTACTGCCGCACGAGGTCAGCGAACCCGTCCGCAATGGCGCCGCGGATCGAGGGGTGCGCGAGGGTGCGGCGGATGTCGCAGTAGAGGGGCGCCACGAGCCCCGACGACCACGTGAACGGGGCGTGGGGACGGAGGGAGACGGCGTCAATCTTCAGGAGGGCCCCCGCCAGCGACTGGGCGGGGTCGGCCCCGACGCGGTCAGCCAACGAGGAGGACGGGAACTCGGGCATGTAGGTGCGTGGGAACTGGAACGGATTTGGAAACGCGAAACAGACCTCGGCGTCGTCACTCGGTATCCATTCGTTCTTCTACCGGGGCGACCACGTAGAGGGCGCCCGTCGCCAGCGTGAAGCCCACGACGACGATCAGGGCCATGCCCGGCAGGCCACTGTCGTAGAGAAGCCACTCCGCCACATCCCGAAAGGGTGGGGAGAGGTGCGTCGTCGCCCGGAGCGCGAGGACCCCGAACAGGAAGGCCACCTGAATCATCGTCTTTCCCTTTGCCACGCGGTAGGTGTGGAGGGTTCGTCCGTGGACCTCGGCCCAGGAGCGCAGGGCCGTCACCACGACGTCGCGGAGGGCGATGGCCACGACGGCCCACCAGGGCACGAGATCGGGGGCTTCCAAAGCCAGCGCGATGAACGTACCCAGAATGAGCACCTTATCCGCCAGCGGGTCCAGGTACTGGCCGAAGCGCGACCGCACGCCATAACGCCGGGCCAGCACCCCATCGTAGTAGTCCGACAAAGAGGCCAGCGCGAAGAGAATGGCGGCGCTCATCTGGCCAGCCTTGCTGGGAATCGTCAGCAGCAGAAGCAGCAACGGGGTCACAAGAATGCGACCGACCGTCAGGAGATTGGGAATGTATCGGAGACCTGTCGACGTGTACATGATAGCATGATGATAACCACGAGCCCGCACGATTTTTCAGGCCTACGGCAAATATGACAGAAATTTGCATGAGT
>CAZMDV010000258.1:0-4292 GCA_964564875.1 uncultured Salinivenus sp. | reverse complement strand
CTGGACCAGTACGCAGAGCAGGCGCCGGAGGGCTTCTCTGAAGAATTCCGAGAGAACCGAGAGGGGGTCGCCCCTCGGCCCGCCGACCAGCGACATACGTTCTCGGCCTTCCTACAGGACTACGTGCCGGGAGACGAGTCGTGGAAGATCCACATGCGTCTTCTGTATGGTAGCGGACTGCCGTATACGCCCGCCAACCCAGGGCCCGAATCGCCCAGCGGTGCCGAGACGCGGGTTCCGGGCGATCGGATGAGCGGGCGCCTCCCGTCCTACCGGCGCGTGGACGTGGGGGCGACGAAGCGGATTGAGCTGGCTAAGAACGGCATCGGTGCACCTGTCGACCTCGAACTCACGCTCGAGGTGCTCAACCTTTTCGACATGGACAACACCGTCGACTACAACTGGACGGACAACTTCAACCGGGTGCCGAAGCGCCTCACTCCCCGCACCCTTAACGCCCGGGCCAATCTGACCTTTTAGGCCATACTCGGCTCCTCTGCGCGTGGCAGCGTAGGGGCGCCTCCCGACTGACCGCGTCCGCACATGGATCGACCCCTGGTCCCGCCCGACGAAATCGAGGCCGTGGCCCGTCGCTTCGAGGTCTTAGGAGAGCCGGTCCGCCTTGAACTACTCAGCACGCTCCAGAGAGCGGGGGAGCAGACGGTCGGCGAACTCGTAGAGGCGACCGGACACCGGCAGCCCAACGTCAGCAAGCATCTCCGCATCATGACGGAGGATGGGCTGCTCGCGCGGCGTCGAGACGGCGTGCACGTGTACTACGCCCTCGACGACCCGACGCTCGGGGCCCTCTGCATGCTCGTGTCGCGTCGCCGGCGGGAAGAAGGTTAGAAAGTTAAAAGGTCGAAAGTTAGATCGCACCTCGGGGCTGTGGGCTGACCAAAGAAGCCCTGCCTTGGCTTGTGATGATCCCGAACGGTGAGCGGCTTTTCGGGATGACCTTCGGCCCCTTCGCAGCGCCAAGGATTGCCTTGTGTCCCCGGCGGAAGGTGCCTGATCAACCGTCGCAAATGGCATCAGGTCCCCCGACCGCTGGTGGGTCCTGAGGGATGACGGTCCACTGCGCCCCGAGCGAAGCGAGGAAGTACTCTCTGGAAGACCGGTGGTCGGTTGTCTCTTCCTCAAATCGGACGGGCCGTGGCCTTCGTTTCACAGAGCTGGAATGCTATCCCTCCTTGAAGCCGGCCTCAACGGCATTCGTGAAGAGCACCGCCGCGTCGCTGTAGATGTTGACCTGATGGGCCCGAAATACGTCCTTCGCGATCACCTGAGAGGCCTCGCCCCAGGTCTCGATTGTGCGCAGGCGCTCCAGCGCACGCCGGTACGCGTTCTCGTCCCCCTGAAAGAGCTTGTTCACGTAAACGGAGCGCTCGGGCGGGTTCTCGGGCCCAAACACCTCGCGTTCGAGTGCGGACAGGTCGTCGGAGTCGAGCGGTGGGGAGGAGGTGTCCTCCGACATGGAGCGAGAGGACGGCGCGGACGATGAGTGCGCTGGATCTGTGTGGGGGCCGGAGGGGGCCTTGCGTCTCTGAAACTGGGCCCAGAGGGGCTGTGATTCGTCGTCGTCCGCCGCGTCGGTCTCCCCGCTCAGCCGAGAGACATTCTGCTCGAACTGTTTCCACATCGGTGCCGCCTCTCCAGCATCTTCGCCCGAAGAGAGAGGCTCGGCGCTCTGTGCGGAGGAAGGGCTGGGAGCATCTTGAAGGTCGGAGCCCAGTGGCGACTCCGGGGCGTCGCGTCGGTCGGAGGCGCGCTCGGTCGACGCGGTGCCAATTAGGGAGAGAAGCGTGTCGGGAGAGAGCGCGTCGGCCTCCTCCTCGCGTCCGTAAGCCGCGAGACGTTCGACGATGCGGGAAGCATTTTTCTCCTCGAAGAAGGTCCGCAAGAGAGACCGGGGCACCCGCCTGCGATCCGTTGCTCGATGGGCCGTTTCGAAGAGGGGATTGAGGAGGCGGAGCCAGCGGTCCGCGTCGAAGTCGATCGTCATGCGCTCGTCGACGCGACGAAGGACCTGTTCGAAGGCATCCGGCTCGAGGATCTCGCGGTCGCGTTTTTCCGCGAAGGCCTGCACGGCGTCGCGCAGGTAGGCGTACGGCCCGAAAAACTGCATCCGCCACTGAACCTGAGGCACCGGAAGGGCACCGGAGGACTCCTCGAACACGAAGGACGTCAGTGTCGGGACGGGGCGCACGAGGTAGTTCGTGGTGCGCCGGGTAGCGGTGCGGAGCGTCTCGTCCCACTGGTCCGCCGGCACCTGCGCGTGGTTCTCGATGGCGTTAAAAAAGGTGCGGGCGGCCTGGTCCGTCTCCGGGTGGTCGTAGTCGACTCTGTCGGTGCGCGCACGGCGCAGGCGGTCTGCCTCCTGCTGGCCGTGGTGGTGCAGAAGGTGGTCGAGGTAGTGACGTACCGGGCTCGGCATGGTCTCCGCGTCCCAGTCTGCCGACGTGTAGGCCCGATCGGCGGGAAACGAGCGACGAAGGCGCTCATAGAGCGGGTCAGTGAGCGTGCTCGTGGACATGAGAGCGGCGGGGAGTGCGGGAGGATAGACAGTTGGCTAGGGCATGTACACGCGGGATGGCCGATAGGTTTTCGGGGGAGAGGGGAAATGGGGGCACTTTCCTCCCTCCCAACCCGCACCGTTCCACCGCTCAACACAAAACGCACAACGCCCAGCGCCGAACCTCAACGCCGGACGTCCCCGGCAATTGGTCCGATTTTCCCGTGGGGGTGTGGACACACGAGGCATCTCGTCGTATCCTTTCGCAGAACATCTTTTCAACTTTCGACGCTCCGAACTGCGCCCTCTGTCGTCGTGTCGCGCTCCTCCTCTCTCCCGACTCCGGTCCGTCCTGAGGCGGGCTGGGCCTCCCGGCTGGCGTATGGGCTGCTCCTGGGAGTGCTGAGCGCAGCTGCTGTGCTGCTCGCTGCCGGGGCGGATCCGACGACGCGGGCGGCCGGACTGCGGTTGTGGGCGCTCGTTGGCGCCGGCGTATTTGCCGTGGCGCCGCCCAACGTGTTGTTTCCGGACCCGAACGTCTCGATGCTGCAGCGGCTCAACTGGCCGCCCTCGCGACTCCTTCGCTACCAGATACGTCGGCTGGGGCCGCTCCTCTTGCTCGCTGTGGCGCCGGCACTGCTTATCGCCTACGGGGATCCCGGAGGGGTTTTCCGGGACCTCGGGACCAAGACGACGGCCCTCGGGCAGGTGCTCCTTCTGCTGGGCGGGGCCGCCCTGGACAGCTTCGTCCACTTCGCCACCCTCGGGGCCCGGTCGCAGGCCTGGCAGGAAGGGCGGGCTGGGCACTGGTACGCCCGGTCGGTGGAGGAGCAGGGACAGGGGCTGAGCCTGCCGCGCGGACTCGTGCCGGCCCTCTTTGCCACCACCCGCTGCTTCACGGTGGCTATCGGGGCCGTGGTGGCCACCGCGGCGGGCGCGCAGATGGGAAGCGGACTGCTCGCGTGGGGGCCCGGTCTGCTTCTGATCGGCTGGGCGGGGGCGCGTCTGTGGCGGCGCCGCGCCGCGTACGATCGGCATTTTTACCACACCACGGCCTTCTACGCGGAGGTGCTGGGAGGAGGAACGGTGGCGACTGCCGACCGTGAGCCGGTGCCCTACGACGCCCTGTACTGGGTGCCCGTGCGATGGCGTCCGGCTGCCTGGGCCAGCGTGCGACAGCTCGATCGCCGTCTGCCCCTCGGCCGCGTCGTAGCGGTGGCCCATCTCGGGCTGTGGCTCTTCTGCATCCGCGGGGTGGCGCCGGCCGTTATCACGACGTACCTGCTGGCGGTGCTGACGGGGCAGGTGGCCGCCTGTGCCGTGCTGGGAACGCCCACGGCGGCGCCCCTTCCGTTTCAGCGATCGGTGCAATCGGTGGGCGACTGGGTTGGGACTCGCACCTTCGTCAACCTGCGCTGGTTCGGGCCGCACGTGGGCAGCCTCGTCCTCGTGGTGCTGTTTGGCGACACCTACGGCTGGGCCTGGGTCGGAACCTGGGCCGCCGTGCACCTTGGGCTGTCGGTGGGGGCGGCGGCGGTGGTGACTCTTGCGACGGAAGGGACGGCGCAGGCCGCTGCGTAGAGAACCCTGTGGTGTCGGGTCGGAAAGGACGTCCCGGCGAGACGGCGTTACAACCCATTGTTTCTCAAATAGATACGAACGATGGCTGATACGCTCAGGCTGGATCGCCTCACCAAGCGGTACGGCGACGGACCGCCCGTAATCGACGACCGCTCGCAGTCCTTCGCGCCGGGGACGCTGACCCTGCTCGTGGGCC
>CAZMDV010000257.1:0-4297 GCA_964564875.1 uncultured Salinivenus sp. | reverse complement strand
GGTTCACGATGAACGCCTTGTTGGCGGCGGTGCTGTTGCTGAGGTCCGTGTACCAAAACCCGATGAGGAGGTACGAGCAGAGGCCCACGCCCTCCCATCCCAGAAAGAGCACGGGAAGGTTGTTCGCCAGCACAAGGTTGAGCATGGCGAAGATGAAGAGATTTAGGTAGCTGAAGAACCGCCAGTATCCCGAATCCCCGTGCATGTACCCGATCGAGTAGAAGTGAATAACGCCGCCCACCCCCGTCACGACGAGTGTCATGATCAGCGACAGCTCGTCGATCCGGTAGGCAAAGGACAGGTCGAGCTCTCCGGCCGCCATCCAGGTGAAGTAGTCCGCGACGACGGGCTCCCCGCCGAAGGAGACAAACAAATAGCACGCGATCACAAAGGGCAGGGCCACGACGGCCGTGCCGATCGTGCCCAGAAGGCGTTCCCGGGTACGAAGGTCGTCGAGGAAGAGAGGGGCCACGCCGTTGAACACCGCCCCGGCGAGGGGCAGGAGCAACACGAGACGAAGCAACGTGGCAGAAGACATCAGTACGGGGGAAAGTCCAGTGGCGGGGACGGGCGCAGCGGCGAAACGCGGTAGGGGCTAGTGCTTGAAGAGGTGGATCTCAGTAATGTCCACGGTGACCTTGCTGCGGAAAATAGCGATCACAATGGCAAGCCCCACCGCCGCCTCCGCGGCCGCCACCGCAATCGAAAAGAACACGAGCATCTGACCGCTGGGATCGCCCAGGAACTGGCTGAAGGCTACCAGCGTGAGGTTGGCCGCATTCAGCATTAGCTCCACAGACATCAGCACCACGATGGCGTTGCGCCGAAACAGGACGCCGAGCGTGCCGATGGTGAAGAGCACGGCGCTGAGGGCGAGGTACCAGTTGAGGGCAACTTCCATGTCCTCGTGGATTGTAGTCTGTGGGTGGTACGGACCGGACGTTGTTGGACGATTCCCTGTGATTGGGAATGGCAACGGCCTCATCGAACGCTCGAAACAAACAACCCCCCTGCAAACCGTCCACTGGTGCTACTCAAATTGACGCTGGGCGAGCATGACAGCCCCGATCGTCGCGGCGAGCAATAGGATGCCAGCCACCTCAAGGTGAATCGCGTACCGGGTGAACAGAATCTTCCCGAGGGTCGCAGCGCTCCCTACGTCCGCCGCCGTTCCCGCCTCTACAGGCTCGACCCCGAGGTCAAACTCCAGAGCCACGAGGTATAGCAACTGGCTAAGAAGCGCGAGGCCGACGACAAATCCACTGATCCGGGCCCAATCCAGATTTTCGAGCTCGGGCAAGGCCGACAGGTTCAACAACATGATGACGAACAGAAACAGCACCATAATGGCCCCGGCGTAGATGAGAATCTGAATGGCCCCAATAAATGACGCATTCAGAGTCAGGTAGAGCCCGGCGATGCAAAACAGATTCAGCACCAGCCAGAGCGCGCTCGACACGGGATTGCGGGCAATGAGCATCCCGAGGGCGGCGGCCACGGCCACCGTGGCCAGAAAAAAGAACATGGAAGGTGCGGCCATTAGCCCGAGCGACTGAGCGGGAAGCACGTCTTGAACGTCGTAGAGCCGGGATTTCGATCCACAGATGGAGGCGCGAATCGTCCGACAACTACGGCCCGCAAAGTAACGCGCCACCGACGTAGGGGCAAGATACGGGGCGGTTAATCGTGCATGAATTGAAAATCCGGGGCGCGGCCGTTGTGTGGAGGGCCCTCCCCCCGATACTCTCGAGCAACGAGGTGAGGCGATCTCACATCTTTCGAAAAACAAAGCCAGCGCGTTCGTGCCCCAATCGATCTGCCCGGCGGGACAACCCAGCATCGAATGCCGGACCTGAGAGAGATGAAACGGCCCCGGATTCCTGATTCAGGAGTCAGACGGATTCCGACCGAACGTGTCGGTTGATCCAGCAGGGTCTGTCTCCTTCCGGGCAGGCGCGGTACGCCAGACGTTGCAACATGAAAACGTCGAACGTTCTGTGTTCGCGAGAACCCCGCCCCTCTTCCGTCTGCTGGCTTCGGTTTACGTTCGAGCCGACATGACGTGATCACGCGGTATTATCCGATACGAGCGGGCTGCGTGTTGTCTGACTCAACCTCTCCGTTCGTCCGGGCGGGAATCTCGGTCGGCTCCACGTGGAGGGTCCGGTCGAAGGCCGATTCGAAGAGGCTTCCCAGCTCCTGCGCAGACCACACCTCCAGCTGCGGATCCCCCTTTGTGGCCAGCAGGAGGTACAGGGCGTGATCGGTGAGGCGGGCCCGGAGGGCTACCACGTTTTGGAAGTGGCTCCGATCCAGCCCCTCGGCCACGCGGAGGAGACCGGCGAGCTGCCGCACTCGTTGCTGGCGGGCCGGAGACAGCTCTCCGAAGTGCTTGTCGGCGGGACGAGGGAAGGGACCGCGATGGTAGCGGGCGATCAGGGCCATCATCGACACCTCCTCGGACTGGAACCCTTGGAGGTCGGCGTGCTCGATGAGGTAGCGGGAATGCTCGTGGTGTTCGTCGTGGGTCACGAGATACCCCACGTCGTGCAGGAGTGCAGCGTATTCGAGGAGCTCCGCGTCGTCCGCCGGGCCTTCGTACAGAGGGCGGCACAGATCAAAGAGAAACGCCGCCGTGGCGGCCACGTGCTGGGCGTGATTTTCTTCCCACTGAAATCGGTACGCGATCTCGTGGACGCTGCGCCGCCTCGGATCCCGAAACGACGCCACCTGCCGAAGGCGGGCGTAGTTTGTCTCGATGAAGTGCACGACCATGCCCTCCCGCAGGGCATTGGGAGACACTGTCACCGTCTGGATGGACGGGAGCCCGGCACACAGCGCGTCGAGCAGCACGGCCCCGGCCCCAATCTGGTCGACCCGCCGCGGCTCGATAGCCGGGTGGGCCTCCCGCTCCGAAGCCGATGTCTGCATCACCCACCGGAGGACGGAGCGGACGCGCTCCACCGGAAAGGACTGCTGAAAAACAGACTGTTCTTCGTCGCCGAATTTTTCGCGGGTCACGCGGGCGAGGCTCTTCATGGTGCCCGAGGACCCCACAAGGGTGGTGATATTGTGCTCCCGACAGGCCGATAGGACCTCCTCCAGCTCGGCCTTGAAGTGGGCACGCAGCCGTGCCTGCTCGTCCTCCGACATCGGATCGGTCGTGACAAACCGCTCGGTCATGCGGGCCGCGCCGAGTTTCAGGCTCGTGTCAAAGACGTCGGTGTCGTTGTCCACGACAATAAACTCGACGGAGCCGCCACCGATGTCGACCAGCAGAGAGGGCTCGGAAAAGTCCTCGGTCCGGCTCACGCCCCGAAAGATAAGGTTCGCCTCCCGATTTCCGCTGATGGGCCGGATGCGAAGCCCCAACTCTTCCCGGGCCCGTTGAATGAACGCGCCGCCGTTGACCGCCTCACGGATGGCACTCGTTGCAAACGACAGGTACTCCCGGGTGTCCCATCCCTCGGCCAACAGCCTAATGCGCTTCAGGGCGTTCAACCCCCGCTCCATGGCGTCGTCTGGAAGGCGGTTGGCGTCCAGGCCGTGCCGCCCGAGCCGCACCATCTCCTTCAGTCGATCCACCACCTGGTAGCTGCCATTGGGATGGGCGTCGACGATGATGGCGTGAAACGAGTTGGTCCCCAGGTCGATCACGCACACGCGCACCGGCGAGGCCGGATCGCTCGATCGGTACGTGGTTTCTGGAACCAGGGTACAAGCAGCGCGCTCGCGGGGGACAGACATAGAGCGTCGTTGATCGTGGAAGACGGTGGAAAAGAGGAGCCGTTTCAACAGGATCTCCTCCCCGCAGCGGGTCCCTTGTGGGAGAATGACTGCAAATCCCGCGCCGGTAAATGATGACGAAGGCGTCTGGTTCGTCATCTTTCACAGCGGGCCTCTCCCAAACGTTGTGCCACACGGCGATACCGGGGCGGAAGAGAGGCAGTCATTCTCCGCGGGATTACGTGTAACATACGAATCAGGGATTGAGAGCGAATACCGGTGCTGCAGTGACGAGTGGATTGAAGACACGCACCAAGCTCCGATGAGAACGCCACATGTCCTGAATGCCCGGTTTCTTGACGATCCAGTTTAACTTGCGAGACGGGGAGCCTCGTCCCGATTCCAGCCTACGGATGGAGCCTACCTGCCGGCGAGCACAGCCAATGCCGTCGATCTCTGTATTTTCCCGGAGGGAGCCGAACCGCTGGTGCGACGAACGCATCAGTTGCGTCCCGTCACGGGAACGTCAATATCGCTAGAGTAGGTACCGCCGACGAACCCGTGCCCCCCC
>CAZMDV010000256.1:0-4302 GCA_964564875.1 uncultured Salinivenus sp. | reverse complement strand
TACGGGGCCGACGTGGTGCGCTGGTTCATGATGAGCAACGCCCCGCCCTGGGAAAACCTCCGCTTCAGCGAGCGGGGGCTGCGTGACCTGCGCCGCACGTTCTTTGGCACCCTCGAAAACGTCTACAGCTTCTTCGCCACCTATGCCAACATCGACGGCTTCGCGTACGAGCGGGATCGCATGCCGGTCGACGCGCGTCCTGAGCTCGACCAGTGGATCATCAGCCGCCTGCACACCACGACGCAGGCCGTGCAAGAGGCGCTCGACGAGTACGACCCGACGACGGCCGCCCGTGCGGTCGAGGACTTCGTGGAGGAGCTCTCGAACTGGCACCTGCGCCGCTCTCGCTCCCGGTTCTGGGCCTCAAAGAAGGGCGATCAGAACGGGACGGCGGGGCAGGGGGGAGAGGTGGCCGCCGAGAAGAAGGAGGCCGCCTACCAGACCATCTATGAGTGCCTGGCGGCCACCGCCAAGCTCATGAGCCCCATCGCCCCCTTCTTCGGCGAGTGGCTCTATGGCGTGCTTACCGACGTGACCGGTGGCGAGGCCGACTCGGTCCACCTCGCGTCCTTCCCCGAGGTCCGCGAGGCCGAGCGCGATGAGGCGCTGGAGCGCCGCATGGGGCTGGCCCGGTCCATCGCCTCCACCACCCTCTCACTCCGCAACCAGGCCGAGATCAACGTGCGCCAGCCGCTGCCGCGCGTCCTCGTGGTCACCGGCACCGGCGTGCCCGAGGAGGAGGTGGAGAAGGTGAAGGACATCATCCTCGATGAAGTCAACGTCAAGGAGATCGAGTATGTAGAGCATACCAGCGACGTGGTGAGCCGCTCGGCGAAGCCGGACTTTAGCCGCCTCGGCCCGCGGCTTGGCGACCTGGTGAAGGCGGTCAATCAGAAGGTGCGCCAGCTCGACGACGACGTGATCGACGAGTATGTGCAGACTGGGGAGCTCACGCTGACCGTCGACGGGGAAGAGGTCGAGCTCGGCCCCGAGGACCTCATCATCCAGAGCGAGGGCATCGAGGGGTGGCTCGTGGAGCAGGAGGGGGACGTGACCGTGGCCCTCGACACCGAGATCACGCCCGAGTTGCGGGCCGAGGGGTTGGCCCGCGAGGGGGTCAAGCGCATCCAGAACCTGCGCAAGGACGCGGGCTTTGAGGTCACCGATCGCATCGAGATTGCCTACCACGGGTCCCCTCAGATCACCGACGCGGTGGCCGAGTACGCCGACTGGATCCGGAACGAGACCCTGGCACTGGAGTTGCAGCCGTCCGATCCGCCCGTCGGAGAGGTCGTCGAGACGTTCGACATCGACGACGAGCGGCTCACGATTGGCGTCCGGCGGGTCGATGCTGACGAAGCGCTCGGATCCTGAGCGCGCACGCCGGCTTTCAAGTCTCGCACCCGACTGGTTCTACGTTACGCTCATTAGAGCCCCGAACCTTGTATCCATGGCGAACAATTCTTCAGACGACGCCGATGCTCCAGACGCCCCGCTCCACGCTCAGTCGGGGGAGGGAAGCGATGGGGAGACGGAGCGCCAGACCCCATTTTCCGACGAGGAACTGGAGCACTTCCGCGAGCTGATCCTCCAGCGCCGCCGAGAAGCCAAGGAGGAGATTGAACAGATGCGGCAGCAGGTCGATGAGGCGGAGGAGCAATCGGACGACAACACCGCGTACGGCATCCACATGGCGGATGCGGGAACCGATGCGATGGAACGGGAGAAGCTCCACCTCATGATTGCCCGCCAGCAGAAATACATCGGCTACCTCAACCGCGCCCTCGAACGCATCGACAATAAGACCTACGGCATCTGTCGCGTGACGGGCGAGCCTATCGCCAAGGAGCGACTCGAGGCCGTTCCGCACACCGAAATCTCGATCGACGCGAAGCGGCAAGAGAAGTCATCTTGAGTGTGGGCGTGTGGGCGTTTCGCCTCTCCCACGTGCCCGCTCTCCCAGACGCCTGCACGCAGAAATGATCGACTACGTCTCCGGCACGCTCGTCGACAAGGATCCCGAATCGGCCCTCGTGGACGTCAACGGCATCGGCTACCGGGTCCACGTGCCTACCTCCACGTACCAGCGCCTCCCGGACACCGACGAGGAGGTGACCCTGCACACGTACCACTACCTCCGCGAGGACGACGAGTCGCTATACGGCTTTGCCACCAAGGCCGAACGGACCGTCTTTGAGACGATGACCGGCGTCTCGCGCGTGGGCCCGAAGCTGGCGCTCTCGGCCCTCTCGGCGATGACCCCCACCGAGCTGCGCGACCACGTGATGGAGGGGGACAAGAGCCGCCTAACGCAAATTTCGGGGGTCGGGAAGAAAACGGCCGATCGCCTCATCGTTGAGCTCCGAGATCCCCTTGCGGAGTTGGACGTCTTTGACGACACCTCTCCGCTCAGCGGTGGGTCGGACGCGCGGGCTGAGGCGCGGGCCGATGCCCTGGAGGCCCTCACCGAACTGGGCATGAGCAAGGCCGAAGCCGAGCGTGCCATCCGTCGGGTGCTACGCGAGGACGCCGGCATCCAGTCGGCCGACACGCTCACCCAGCGGGCCCTGAAGGAGAGTCAAGACTAGCTCGCGATCTTCTCTGTCTCCGCTCACCCCGTCCCGCCCGCTCACCCCGTCTACTCATGTCCGACGACCTTCGTCTCTTCGCCCTCTCTGAGAGCCGAGCCTTCGGCCAGGCGGTGGCCGCCGCCCTCGACACTGAGCTCGACGATCACCACGAGCGGACCTTTACGGACGGGGAGCACGAGGTGCGCCCCGAGGTAAACGTGCGGGGGCGCGATGCCTTCGTCGTTCAGTCCCTCTACGCGGACGACACCTGGAGCGTGAACGACAAGCTGTGCCGCCTTCTCTTCATGCTTGGGGCCCTACACGATGCCTCAGCCAAGCGCGTCACGGCGGTGATCCCCTACCTCTGCTACCAGCGCAAGGACCGCAAGACGCGCCCGCGGGGGGCCGTCACGACCCGCTACGTGGCCGGACTGTTCGAGGCTGTGGGGGTCGACCGGATCCTCACCATGGACGTGCACAACCTCGCCGTGCTCCAGAACGCATTTCGCGCCCGTACTGAGCACCTGGAGGCCCATCCGCTGTTCGTGCACCAGCTTGACGACGTGGTCGGCGACGCCGGGGTGGTCGTGGTGTCGCCGGACGAGGGGGGGGTGAAGCGGGCCGGAAAATTCGCGGAGGGGTTAGGCGCCGTGCTCGGCCGTGAGGTCCCTACGGCGTTCGTTGAGAAGATGCGGAAGGATGGAGGGGTAACCGGCGGTGCACTCGTAGGCGCCGTGGACGACCGCACCGCCATCGTCGTCGATGACCTGGTCAGCACGGCCGGGACGCTTACCCAGGCCGCCGCGTCGTGCGCCGCGGGCGGGGCTGAGGCCGTATACGCCGTTACCACCCACGGCCTCTTCGTCGGCGAGGCAAACGAACGAATTGCCAGCGCACCGCTGGATTCCCTCCTCGTCACCAACACCGTTGCACCCCGGCTAACTGGCGCCGCGGCCGATCGCCTCCGTGTCTGCAATGCAGCTCCCCGGTTTGCCGCGGCCATCCGAGCCATCCACACCGAAACCTCCGTGAGCGCCCTGAACGAGGTGTAAGACGTCAATTGGGCGGCACCTGGGCGCAACGCGGGTTCGGATTGCCCCCTCGATGAGGCACGGAGGACGTGCCCACACCATGCGCATTCACAGTGGGCGCAGGTGTATCTGAATGATGGCGTTCGAGTGGTCGAGGTGGTTTCGGGCGATGGCCCGGTACCAGCGCCAGCGTCCATTTCCGGTGCGGAGGCGCAGGAGCCACCGGGCGCGCTGCTTCCGATGGCTCACCATGTGCGCTAGGTCCCGCATCACGCGCTGCAGGTTCCGCCCGTGAACGTGCGAGAAGAAACAAGGATCGATCGAAGCACCGGAGGAGTATTCGAGCGCGCGGCGAGCGGGCTCGTTCGAGTGCTGGATGGTGCCTTCGCGGTCCAGAGTGAGGACTGGAGCATAGACCGATCTGTTTTTGGAACCGCTTCCAGGTTCGGCATTCGAGACAGGGGGGGTTGGCCGGGGGGACATGATAGTCATGGTGATGCTCTGGGGTTTTTGACGATGCGAAGGGAATGGGGGCACAACGAGTCGCCCTCAGTCCCAGAGTTAGAATATGGCACCGAATGTTGAGAGGCAGCCCGCTGCACGTCGGGGGACGAGGGGAAAGGAAAGAATCTCCCCCACAGCGAAGGGCTTTTTCTAGCTTCCTGTTACAGTATAGTGAATCGGAGAGGACGGAGTCAACC
>CAZMDV010000255.1:0-4310 GCA_964564875.1 uncultured Salinivenus sp. | reverse complement strand
AATATTTGGAGCACCTGCTTGATCAACTGTAGCACAAATGCAATAGCCCTGCCCGGCGGGGCCCCGCATGCTGAAAGTCTTCATCGTCGAACTGCGGGACGCCGGTGAAGGCAAGTTCCGTAGCGACGAAAAACGCATTACCCAGCAGGAGAAGCGTCCCCCGAGAAGCTGTGCGACTACGATCCATGTCACCAGACGAGCATCGTCCTAGCTCGCCGGTCCCGGTGGGCCTTCGGGGCAGCGCCTACGTGTCCGACCCTTTCGTGGCGGCCTTTTTCGCGGTCGACGCCTCGGCGGTCGACGCTTCGTCCTCGGCCCCGGACCGATTAGGGCAGTCTTCGCGGACGCAATGGCCGTACATGTTCAGCGAGTGATGCTTGATCTCGAACTCGTAGATGTCGGCCACCATTTCCTGAATGCTCTGCAGCCGCGGGTCGCAAAACTCGAACAGCTCGTTGCAGTCCATACAGATGAGGTGATCGTGCTGCCAGTAGCTGTAGGCCCGCTCGTACTTGGCCTGGTTTTTCCCAAACTGATGCCGCACCACCAGGTCGCACTCCAGCAGCAGCTCCAGCGTATTGTAGACCGTGGCCCGGCTCACCTCGGTCCCGTCCTGCTTCAGGCGGACGTACAACTCATCGGCGTCGATGTGGTCGTCCGTCTGGTAGATCTCTTCCAAGACGGCAAAGCGCTCGGGGGTCTGGCGCTTGTTGCGATTCTTGAGGAACGCCTGGAAGATGGAGCGCACCTCGTCGATCTTCTGTTGGGGAAGGGTCGACATGCCACTGTGGTGTAAGGTTGGCAGCACGAGAGGCGACTGGTCGGCGGGGTCGAGCGGGTGGGCACGCCCTCGACGCCTCGCCCCCTGCTCATGGGTCAGACGAACCGGTGCTGGCATAGGGGGTTCCCGATCCTGGGCTGGCAACCCAAGGCGGTTGCGGGAATTTCCAGCGGTATGCTTCCAGAAAGACCGGCGGAGAGCCAGCGAACGATCGGTCGCCACTCCGCGTCGCCTCTACGTCGTTGCGCCCTACCGCTCCGGCGACGTTGCCTCATAGGGACCGTAGTGCGCCGACGGCTCGTCGTAGTCGAGAAGGCGGGTCTGCACCCAGCCGATGGCCCGGTCTTGGAGCATGGCGATGGAGGGCACAATCATCATGAGGACGGCGGTGCCGAAGAGGATGCCGACGCCCAGGCTCACGGCCATGGGGATGAGGAACTGGGCCTGCACGCTCTGCTCGATGATGATGGGGAAGAGGCCGAGAAACGTCGTCAGCGACGTGAGCAGGATGGGACGGAAGCGCATCTGACCGGCCCGCACCAGGGCGTCGGGCCAGGGGCGTCCCTTCGCCCGCTCCTCGTTGGCAAAGTCGAGCATCACGAGGGCGTCGTTTACGATGACGCCACTCAAGCCCACAATGCCGTAGACGCTGAGCAGGCCGAGCTGGACGTCGAGCAGCAGGTGGCCCAGGAGGGCCCCGATCCAGCCGAACGGGATCGTGCTCATGATGACGAGGGGCTGGAGATAGGACCGGAAGGGGATCGCCAGCAAGGCATAGATGGCGAACAGCGCGAGCAGAAAGCCGATGATCAACGCGCTCTGCGCCTTCCGCTGCTGTCGCTGCTGCCCGCCGAAGGTGAAGGTTGCGCCCGGGATCTCGCGCTGGATATTGGGAAGCACGCTGCTCTCCAGGCTCGACTTGACGGCGTTTCCGGTTGTGACGCCCGGGTCCACGTCAGCCGTCACCGTGACGACCCGTCGGCCGTCCTGCCGGTTGATCTGCGAAGGACTATAGTCGAACGACACGTTCGCGACCTCCTCCAGGGGCACCTGTGCCCCGGCGGACGTCCGGATGCGGTAGTCGTTCAGGTCCTCAATGGAGTTGCGCTGGTCGTCGGGCAGGCGGGCGTAGACGCGCACCTCGTTCTGTCCACGCTGTAGCCGATAAGACTCGAGCCCGAAGAAGGCGGCGCGCACCTGGCCGGCGAGGTCGTTGAGCGAAAGGCCGAGCGTGCGGGCGCCGGGCTTCATCTCCAGCTCCATCTCCCGCTTGCCCTGCTCCTGGTCCGACTTGATGTCGAACACGCCCCCGAAGCGACGCAGTGAGTCCTGCACGGCCGCCACCGTCCGGTCGAGTTTCTCTGACGTGGGGGCCGACAGCTCCACCGAGACGGGCTTGCCCACCGACACGACGTTGGCGGTGAACGACAGGGAGCGCGCACTGGGAACCCGCCCGGTCTCTTCGCGCCATCGGTCTTCGAACTGCGTGGACGTGATGTCGCGCTCTTCCGGATCGATCATTTCGAAGCTCACCTCGGCCACGTTGGACTGCGTGGCGACGAAGCCGGCCTGGTCGGGACTGCTGTTGGCCTGCGGCTGCTGGCCCACGGTCACGTACACGTTTTCAACGAGGTTCTGCCCGGCCTTTTCTTCGAGATCTTCGATGGCCTCGTACCCGGTTTCCTGCAGCCGGGCCGTCATGCGCTCGGTGGCTTCCGGTGTGGTGCCCACCGGCATTTCCAGCTGGGCCGTCACCAGCTTGCCCTGCACGCTGGGGAAGAAGGAGAAGCCGATGTACCCGTTGCCGACGAAGGCGAAGGAGACGAAGAGCAACGACACGCCCGCCGCGATGGTGACGCCGTATTGCCCGGTGGCAAAGCGGAGGGCCGTGGTGAGGGGGCCCCGGATGAAGGTCCACAGCTGGGCGGCCACCCACCGCCGCACTCGGTTGAGCGTACGGATGGCGAGGTTGGATTTGCCTTCCTCCTGGTCGGGACGCTCCGAGAGGTGGTATGGGAGGATCAGAAGCACCTCCACGAGCGAAAGCAGCAGGACGATGATGACGATCGTGGGAATGTCCCCGAGAAACTTGCCGATCGTGCCGCCGATGAAGAGCAGGGGCGAGAAGGCCGCGACGGTGGTCAGGACGGCGAAGATGACCGGGATGCCGACGCGCTGTGCACCGCGGATTGAGGCCTCCAGCGGATCGCCCTCGTTCTCCTGTTCGGCGTACACGTTTTCGCCCACCACGATCGCGTCGTCGACGACGATCCCGATGGAGAGGATAAAGCCGAAGAGCGAGAGCAGGTTGATCGACACGTCCAGGTACTGCATAAGGATGAACGTGCCACTGAACGACAGGAAGATGCCGACCGAGGTCCAGAAGGCCAGCCGGGGGGCCAGGAAGAGCGTGAGTGTGAGGACGACGAGGAACAGTCCCAGAATGCCGTTTTCGATCAGCAGATTGAGCCGACTGCGGAGGCTCTCGGCCTGATTCTGCCAAATGGCGGCTTGAATGCCGGCGGGAAGGGACGCCTGAAGGTCATCGTTGAGGTACGTCTTGACCGTCTCCTCAATGTCGAGCACCTGCTCCTGCCCCGTGCGGAAAACGTTGAGGATCGCGGCCGGCTTGCCGTTGAAGCGCGTAATCAGGTCGGAGTTCTCCGCAAATCCGTCCTGGATTTCCACAATCTCGCCGAGGCGCACCTTGGTGCCATCCTCACGGGTGAGGGCAACGATGTCCTCGAAGTCCTCCTTCGTGTAGTTCTGTCCCTCCGTCCGGATGACGATCTCTTCCTCGTCCGTCTCCACGCTTCCGCCCGGCAGATCGAGGCTTCCCTCCCGTACGATTTGCGACACCTCCGCAAGGCTCATTCTGTGCTTGCGAAGGGCCTCACGGGACGCCTCCACGGAGATTTCGTAGTTCCGCACGCCCCCGATGCGCACGAACGAGATCTGCGGGTTGCGCGTGAGGTCGTCCTTCACGCGCTGCGCGAGTTCCTTCAGCGTGCGCTCACTCGCGTCGCCATAGAGGGCGATCTGGAGCGCCTGCTGGCGGTTGGTCACCTCCGTGACGATCGGCTGCTCGGCCTCCGCGGGAAACGCGGTGATGCGGTCCACTTCCGACTTGATGTCGGTGCGGGCCCGCGAGAGGTCGGTGCCGCGCTTCAGTTCGGCGGTCACCACACCATTGTTTTCGGTGGCGGTGCCCAGGATGCGGTCAATCCCTTCGACGCCTTCGATGCGGTCCTCGATGCGGCGCACGATGGACTGCTCCACCTCCTCGGGCGAGCCGCCGGGGTAGGTCACCTGGATCTGCACCGAGTCGAGACTAAACTCAGGGAAGACCTCCTGCACGGTCGTGAAGGCCGCCGCCCCGCCGCCCAGGAGCAGCACCAGCATCAGCAAGTTGGCCGCCACGCCGTTGCGGGCGAACCAGTCAATGGCTCGGTTCATCGGTTGAAGGTTGGCAGGTTGAAGGTTGGCAGATTGAAGGTTAAAAGTTAAGGAATGCGATCATCCCGATTCG
>CAZMDV010000254.1:0-4365 GCA_964564875.1 uncultured Salinivenus sp. | reverse complement strand
GCACTACGCAATACGCGCTCTCACTCCGAAGAAGTGTTTTCGTCCACTGACTCGCAAACGTGGACAGCGGCGCCTTTACTTTTGAATGGAGTCCAGAAAATTCCCCGCCCAGTGGTGCACGTCGAGCGTCTCAATGGTCTCTTTGAGTCCGTCGAGGCGCTCCTTGCGCTCGGCCGTGGGCATTTCGAGGGCTTTGCAGATGGCATCGGCCACGCCCTTATGATCGTAGGGATTGACCTGAACGGCCTCAGGCAGCAGGTAGGCCGCGCCGGTGAGCTCTGAGAGAATGAGCACGCCGTCCTTCGAGGCCGTGATGAACTCCTGAGTGACCACGTTCATGCCGTCTCGCAGCGGCGTAATGAGCGCCGCGTCGGCCGCCCGGTAGAACGCGCACAGCTCGTACTGGGTGTACGTGCGGTAGCGGTAATTGACTGGAACCCAGCTGTCCTGAGCAAATCGACCGTTGATGCGGCCCACCACCTCGTCCACCTCACGCCGGATCTGCTGGTACGACTCCAGTTCCGTACGGCTCGGCGTGGCAATCTGGAAGAAACTGACCGTGCCGTGGTACTCGGGGTTTTGCTCCAGAAACGCCTCGAACGCCAGCATCCGAGCCCGGATGCCTTTCGTATAGTCGAGGCGATCGATGCCGATGACGATGTGATCGGTCCCCATTCGCTCCCGGAATTTCTGGGCCTCCTGCTCGATCGATCCGTCCTGAGACATTTCCTTGAACCGGTTTACGTCGATCCCAATCGGGTGCGGCTCCACCCGCGTCACCTGCCCATCGTACGTGACGCGGTTGTCCTCCACCTCGGCGTTCAGCAGCACGTCGGCGCTCTCGATAAAATTGTCCACGTACTCTTGCACATGAAACCCGATCAGGTCGCACCCCAGCATGCCCCGGAGCAACTCGCGCGACCATGGGAGAATGCGAAAGATCTCCATGGCGGGCCACGGAATGTGCCAGAAGTGACCAATCGTGGCCTCCGGCCGCTCCTGCCGGATGAGGTTGGGGGACAGCATCTGGTGGTAGTCCTGAATCCAGATGACATCCTCGTCGCCATTATCGGTCTCCTCCAGGACGGCCTCGGCGAAGCGCTCGTTGACCTGGCGGTACGTCTCGATGAACTCGTCCTCCAAATTCAGGTGCTGGATGAGATAGTGCGACAGCGGCCAAAGAATCTGATTGGCCATGCCGTAATAGTACCCGTCGAGCTCCTCAGTGCTGAGTGGCACGCGCCGCACGAGGAAGTCGGGATTGTCGGCCGGATACTCCTGGCGTTCGGGAAGGGCCGGATCTTCCCCCATCCCCACCCACACGCCCCCCTGCTCTTCGAGGACAGGCAGGAGCGCGGTCGTGAGGCCACCGACCGAGGTTTCCCAACCATCATCAGTCTGTCGAATGGGAACGCGGTTCGCAACGACGGTTAAACTCAAGGCAGTGTCGGTCGCGTATTGAAAAATAGCAGCTTGGGGACAACGAAGGTGCCCGATAGAGCACCATCTGTGCACAGACGAACATGTTGGGACAAGCCGTTCACTAGCATACCGGTTCGCAGGAGCGAAGGCAAGGACGGTCTACGCGCGCTGAGCGTCCTCGCAGGGCTCAGTAGGAAGTCAGCGGAGAGTAGCCTCAGCACAAGGTTTTCTTTACTTCATTTTCATCTTTTTGCCATAGAACTGTGATTCAGTCGCCCATTTGGTTTAAAGTGTTTTGACTCCGCTCTCTGCCCAGTGGTGCCCTCCCCATGCAATAGTTGCGCACGCGTCTCGCTTCACGCGGCGGGATGACCGTCCGCGAATACATCAGCCAGTGTCGGTCCTCCACTCTTCCTACTGCCTACGACCTCTCCTTCAGGACGTACGACTGGAGCTTAAGTGGCCCATCGAGGGGCGAGGAGGTCCCCGCCCGTGCCAGCCGCGAAATGGGCTCCGGTCTGGACGGCCAGGCTCGGCCGACCCTACAGACCTTCACAGCGGCCACCCTGGTCGATCCGGGCCCGCTCGACATCGAGACGTTCAACAACCTGTGCACCCAGACGGCTCTCTTCGATGGAGAGGGCCAGCGTGTCTCTCAACATAGCCGCTCCACATTCTTCACAAGCACCCTCGCGGCGTTCGCAGGCGTTACCCCGACACTCAACCCCGGCGCCCAGCTGTTTTTCAAGTCGGTGCGCAACGACAGTCCCGACAGTTCCCGCTTCCAGGCCCGGACCTTCGAGTCTCGTCCGAAGTCGCGCACCAATCTCACCGCCATCGCACCACAGGCCAGGTACGCCCCACCGGTTCTCGGCGGCACAACGCGCCAGTTCACATTGCTCGTGCCGCTATCGCAGAACTTCGACGGAGCAAAAAGCGACCAGCCGTTCCCCTCACGCAGGACCCCCAGGACTGGGCACAGGCCTTCTACGACTTGCCCTTTCTCTGCCATCGGCTTCTACTCTTTCTGGAGTCCGGTCTCCTCGGCCGCTTCGACGTCCGTGCGTCACGGAACCACGAACTCGAACCACGAACTCACCGTCCCGGTGAAGAGCATTCTCAGCTATTGCCCCACCGATCGGGTTACTCTGTACGGCCTCGCGGAAGTGGCTCCGAAGGAGAACCGAAACTGGAACGGAGGCGATCGTTTCGCAGCTGGGACTGGGTCCGAAGTACGAGATCGTGCCGGACCTGCAGGTGGAAGGCCTTGTGTCCACGTTTCCCCTCGGCATCAGCAGCGGGGCCGGCACGACGTACAACCTCGGGGTCCGCTTTCGTGCGATAACTGCGCCTCCGGGGCTGGTGCCGGCCCTCACATGCCCCCCATCTGCCTCGCTCCCGTGGTCGCTCTCCTCGACGGAGCCCTAGTCCCACTGTCTGCGGTCAAACGCAGAGCTGTCCACCGACCATCGACGCCGTCCCATCGACGCCGTCCGGTTCGACGGACTGGAGCGAACCCGACCGGACTTTCTGCGCCCGTTTCTCGGCGTCCAGTCCGGCCAGCGCTACGACTCCACCCGGATCGCCGCGGACGTGCAAGCCCTCCGCCACGCTGACGCCCTCGGGGCGGCGTCCGCAGAGCTCCAGATACCACGGCCCGGCCGCCCGGTGCTGGCCTTTCGTGTGCGGAGTACGCGGCCCGCCTCCCGCACGTCACTCTCGGCGGCCTTTCCGGCGATTCGTGGTTTCAGGTTGGCGGCGTAGACACCAGTTGGCTCGGACGCGGCTGCGACCTCGGCGCGTACTGCCGATACGACGACCGCCATTCGTTTGGGCTCCACCAATCGATGGCGTGCCTGTTCGGGGGAAGATGGGGCCCGTCCTACAGCCTCGACCGGCTTGCCACCAGGGACCCGCGGTCTGGTACGACGCGACACGCCTTTCAGGCACTGGCCTCGTCCAATATGAGTTACTCAGGACGCCGGGGGCGGGACTTGCTTCCTCCGTCGAAATCGGGGGTGGCCTCCTGGATGAGGTGTACGGGAAGACGGCCGCTTCCACCGGACCGGGCCCCGCAGAGGACAGGTTCTGGAAATACGCCCTCAAGGCGCACCTCACACAGCGAGACCTCGACCACCATCGCCGCGAGCGCGTGGCATCGAAAACGTGACCAAGCTCTAAATGGTGGAGACTGGCGGTGCACCGTTTGGCTTCTGGAAGGTGCTCAACATCTTCCGCGGCTACATGCGTCCCTGCCGCCGGGGCCAACTGGGCCGCTCGTCTCCGCACCGGGCTCTCGACGAGTGAGCGGTCGCCCTTGCTTCCGTTCGTGCTCGGCAGCTACGTGAACGTGCGGAGCGTTGGCAATACGGTGGCTCGGAGCACCCCCGAGCCGACCGGCAAACCTGGAGTACCGGCAGACGCGTGCAGACAGCCATCCCCCGCCCCTGCAGGGCGCCGTCGTCAGCGTGTCGGGGGGCGCTCTCCGATCTCTTCGTGGCCGACAACATTGTCTCGTTCGGCGGCCTGAGACTGCGTCTGAATTTGCGGCACCGCTACAATACTACGCTTCGGGTCGACTACAGGGGAATCTTTTTGATCCCGCCCAGCGCGGGCCGGTCATTGGGATTGGTCGGCATGTTTTGCCTTCACGGTCGACTGCTTGACCTGCGTCCACTCGTACAGTGCGCGGTGCTTTACGGCGTCGCCGAACAGACAGAGCCCGGCGTTCAGCACCACGAGGCTCGCAGTCCCGGCCGCTACCCACTTCCAGGTCGGCGTGTCCCGGCCCTTCATGAGGGTCGACTGCCCGATCCCACTGGCACCGAGGCCCGTGGCCAGGAGTCCAAGCGGGGCGAGCGTTTTCCACTTCTGGTAGTGTTGGTCTGCGGCGGGGTCGTCGGGGTTCACTGCGTTTTGGGGCATAGTGGAGACGTGATCTTA
>CAZMDV010000253.1:0-4372 GCA_964564875.1 uncultured Salinivenus sp. | reverse complement strand
GGCTACACCCGCATCCTGAAGGTCGCGCGCACGGTGGCCGACCTAGAACAGTCCGTCCGCATCCGGCCGGAGCATGTGTCCGAAGCCATCCAGTACCGTTCGTTGGATCGGGACTGGTGGAACGGGTGAGATTCGGCCGGTATGTGTCGAAGGTGAGAAGATGGGCAGGATGGAAAGGTGCAGCCGCTTACCGGAGGACGGTAGGGGGCCGATCCGGCTCGGTGAATTTGTTCAGCACCGGCGGCGGGGATGCCATGTGCCCGAGTGAGAAACACCGCGAGACTGCTGGGGTCAGGTCTATTACACGTCCATTTTCCGTTATTGCAATAAGGTCCCAAAGCGCCATTGCAAATCAAAAAGGGGAATGGGGCTAAGCCCGACCGTCCGTACACAGGCGATCCACGATGTCACCGTCTGGGTCCAGGACGCACACCGCCGGGACCGAGCCCCATCCGAGCTCGTTCTATTGCCGGGCCTCTCGAAGCCGGTTCTCGAGGGCGCAGACAGAGGGTTTATCGTAGGCCTCGTGACGAAGCCGGACAGGCACCATGGAGCCAAGGTCTCCTGTAACCAGTGGGGAGGCTCGTGTTAGGGAGCGTAGAGGCGCCTGGAGCGAGAGAGAAGGAGGCTGGTCCGGTTTTAAACCGACCCGCTTTCGGCGAGCGTCTCTGTGGGAGGCGAATCGGCTGTTGTGCAGGATTCCTGCTCGTTGGCGGCAAAGAGATGTCGTTTTCGTTCACCACGAGATTGGAAAAGCTCCTACGGCGTGCCCCCAGCCCGCTCCGTTGCCACAAGCACCCGCATGTTGAGCGCCTGAGCCGCCGAGGCCACCGCGGCGAACTGGCCGATGCTCGCCTCCTGGTCGGCCCGCAGAATCAAAAACGGCTCGTCCGTTCGGGCCGACCGGAGCTCGTCGACCATCTGCGCTTTCGGGACCGGCGACCCGGCGACGTAGTAAGTCCCGTCCTTCGTCAGGGACACCGTAATTGACTGCTCGGAGACAGGTGACGAGCTGTCCACCTGGGGCAGATTCACCTGGATCCCCATCTGGGGGATGAAGCTTGAGGTGAGCAGAAAGAAGATCAGCAGCAGGAGTACGACATCCGTCATGCCCGCGAGGCTAAAGGTGGTCTTCGGTTCACGGGAGGTGTCGAAGTCAAGTGGCATGGCGGCACGGGGGCGGTCGTCAGACAAACGAGAACGCTGAGGGCGTTCAGGAGGGAAGCTCTTCGCTTCGTTCCGGCGAGACCGGTTCTTGTAGGAGGTCGATGAAGTCGGTGGCGGAGCGCTCCATGTCGTTTGATAGGCGCCGGATGCGGCCGATGAGGAAGTTGTACGAGAATAGCGCCAGGATGCCGACGAGGAGTCCCGTCGCGGTGGTGATAAGGGCTTCCCAGATGCCGCCGGCCAGCACCGACGGATTCACGTTGCCCTGCAGGTTCTGGATCTGCTGAAACGCTCTGATCATGCCCACTACCGTGCCGAAGAAGCCAAGCATGGGGGCAATGCCGGCGATGCTGGCCAGGAGGTTGGTGCGCTTTTCCAGGTCGAACGTCTCGTGCTTACCCGTGGCCTGCACGGCGTCCTGGATCTCCGAGATGGGGCGGCCCAGCCGTTCGAGTCCCTGCTTCAGGATGCGGGCGATGGGCACGTCTTTCTGGTCGCAGTACTGGATGGCGGACTCAACGTTGCCATTCCGCACGTACTCCCGGACCCGATCCGTAATCGCCTCGGGATCGGAGGCGGCCTGGCGGATGGTAATGAGCCGCTCGATCAGGAGGTAGATGGTGAGCACGGAAAGCAGAATCAGCGGAATCATCACCCAACCCCCGAGCACCAGGATGTCGAGGAAGGACGAGGCCTGGCCCGACGCGGCCTGGGTCGTGTCGGCAGCTGGGGGGGCCACCTGCTGGGGAAGAAGCGTCGCGGCCGTCAGGAGAGCAGAAGACACAGGGAAGTGCGGGGGGTCAGTTCAGAAAAAGCTTAACGGAGAGGGTGGGTCCACGCCCCTGAAGGGAGCCTCGAAGCATTCTGGTCGAGGACGCGCTCGGCGGCCGTTTCGGAGACGTACCACCCGATCGCCACGCGGTACCAGGTCTTGCCGTTCACCGTTCCGGGAACGACCTCGACAGAGTCGAAACGGGCTCTGTACGCCTCCGCCGCCGCCTCGGCCGCGGCGCGAGAGGATCGGGAGGCCACCACGATGGCCCAGTTCCCCGCCGCTCGGGCACTGGTGTCTTGGGCAGCGGTGTCTTGATCGGCCTGCGTGCCGGTGTTGGCCCCCGTGGAGCGATCAGCCCGTTGGCTGGTCGTCGTATCCAGCGTGCCCGGTTCCTGCTCGGACGCCACGGGGGGGGCGGGGTTCGAGAAGGGAAACCACACGTCCGTCCGATCGAGCACGAACCAGCCCGCGCCCAGCAGGAAGATGAACGCGAGCACAAGACCGACGATGGAAGAGGAGTCCACCGACGAGCCTTGGGGGGCTGGCTCAGGTTCGGCGGAGGGAGGGGTGTCCGGCTCCGGCGTGTCTTCTTCGTCGATCGGGTCGAGCGTCAGAATCTGATCGTCGTCGGGACTGCCGCTGGGGAAGTCTGCCTCCGAGGCCGATTCGGAAACCGCGGGCGATGCAGGCTCAGGAGGATGCTCCGGCACGGTGAGGTCCTCAGGAGAGAGGCCCTCGTACGTATGGTTCACCCGCCGTCGCAGGGAGGGGCTCGGCACGAAGGTCAGGCACCCGTCCTCTTCGCGAAAGGTGCCGAGGTCTGGAAGCCGGACGCTGTCCGCCTCGGCCCGTCGCCGAAGCTCCTGTAGCAGGATTTCCAGCAGCGAGCGAGCCTGCTCTTCCGAGATGTCGAGCCGTTCCGCAAGGAGAGGCGTGATCGAAGCGGGCATGAGGCCAGGCAATCAATGAGAATCACTCCTGCTCGGGTTCGAAGACCACCACGTTGCGGGGCGGCAACAGGCGACGGTTGCCGTCCTCCTCCGTTACTTCGCTCGGCTGATGCTCCACGACAAAGCTCCCGAGTGACGGGATCTCCACGGCCTCGCCCTTCTCCAGCTGGTCGCGAACGATATCGATAAAGGCGTCGATTAGCTCTTCCGCCGAGGGCGAACTCATAAATCGTGGACTTCGATAGGTAAGAAGAAGCAGGATGGGGCGTTCCGCGGAGCAGGCTAAGAAGCTGTCTGACGGAGTGTTTGCGGTCTTCCCGAAGGTGATTCCTCGCTGGATCGAGGCAGTGGCCGATCTCTCGTGGCGGCGAAGGGTCTCGCCCGCGCCGGGGAGCTTCGAAACGGGCCCCGTCCGTGCTCCCTCTCCGTCGGTGAGGCCACCGAACAAAAGCTCCGCAAATTAGCCTCGTGCCCCAGTTTATGCTCACGGTGGATGACAAACATACGTCTGAACGCACCAAGAGTAAATTTGAGGGACCAATCTTAGAAACTGTTTTACCCAGGACGCGGTGGGCAGTTCGACGGGTTTCGGCTTGCCTCGTCGTCCTGCCTCGGAAACCAACGTGCTGCTCCAGCTCCCAGACGTCGCGGCAGTCGTGGGGCCTCCGCCAGAGGGCATGCGTCTCGGGCACCGTCTGTCACCGACGTGTTTCGGCCGAGTGGAAGATTGCGCCGAAGGTGCCCGTCGCGGGGGCAGGGAATCCTGCACGACAAGGAAAACTACCTCGAAAGGGGCGTGCGGTAGGCAAGGCGTGCAACCTGTCCGACGATCTGCAGTCCGTACCCCGGAGCTACCGCTGTCCCACTCAGGCAAGCGAGCAGTTCCTGCTGCCCGTCTTGATCGCCGCCCTGGCGCTCAAGGTGGCCTACCTGGTGGTGAGGCCCGCCTGGTGTGAAGCCCGGGATGGAGGAGCTGGAAATCGGCAAGGCTCTCGTCATAAAGCTTCGAGACGCCAGGTCACTCGCCCCTGATCGAACAGGTGATGTCATTCAAAAAGACGCTGATCTCAGTGATCGTAGAGATCATCGAGATGATACAAAACGCCGTCCGCTCCGACGGCCGCGGACCGCACGCGCTCCTCAACCCTGTCGAAATCGTCGGTGTCGAGAAGCTCATCGAGGGCCCGGTCACCCAGCTGACCCGGTACAGCTTCACGGTCGAGGCCTTCTCGTCCGGACCGCATATGTTCCGCCTGAAGCAGGTCGATCTGGAGGGAAGCACATCGCTCAATCAAACGGTTCGTACGCTGTATGAGGGGCAGATCGGCATGCAGGGCCGAGTGCTATTGATCCCGATGTCCTCGCTTTCAAGCGGCATGTACTCCATAAGGCCGGGGGGCGTCTGCCACCGCGACGCGCCGGATGACCGTCATTCGGTAGGCCCTGCAGCATGCTACGCGAGAGCAACAACAAAAACCCC
>CAZMDV010000252.1:0-4374 GCA_964564875.1 uncultured Salinivenus sp. | reverse complement strand
CGCCAATCCTTCGGTGGCGATTGCGGCGGCGCACCCCTATTCTGACACTGCGTAGCACCGTCACAAACCTTTCCCCTCCATGCTTCGATCGTGTTTTTGCACAGTGGCCCTCCTCCTTCTTGCGCTCACGGTCTCGGGGCCGGCCGTTGCTCAGAACGAGGACGGGGGGCCCGCGGTCCGGCTCACGGACGATCCGGCGGCCGTGTCGACGCGGCGGCCGGCAGCCACCTACTCGATCGTGGCCCGCGACTCGGCGACCGGACAACTGGGCGTGGCCGTGCAGTCGCACTGGTTTAGCGTCGGGTCCATCGTGCCGTGGGTCCAGCCGGGCGTGGGCGCCGTGGCGACCCAGTCCTTCGTCGACCCCCGATACGGCCCGCTCGGCCTCAAGCTGATGCGCCACGGCCGCACCGCCGACGAGGCGCTCAAGGCTCTCGTCACCACCGACGACGGGCGGGCGGTCCGGCAGGTGGCCATGGTGGACGACGATGGGAACGCGGCTGCGCACACCGGCAACAATGCCGTCGCCGCGGCCGGGCACCACACCGGCGCTCAGTACTCGGTACAGGCCAACATGATGGCCAGCGACGACGTGTGGCCCGCGATGACCGACGCCTACGAATCAGCCGACGGGGACCTGGCGGCCCGGCTCCTGGCGGCCCTGGAGGCAGCGCAGGCCGCGGGCGGCGACATCCGCGGCAAGCAGTCCGCCGCCCTGCTGGTGGTGCGCGACTCGGCCACCGGCGAGTCCTGGAACGATCGCCTCTTCGACCTCCGCATCCAGGACCATCCCACACCCGTGACGGAACTGAAGCGGCTTGTGCGCATGCAGCGGGCCTACCGCGCGCTCAATCAGGGCGACGAGCACGTTGCGGCGGGCGACGTCGACGCCGCGATGCGGAGCTACCGGCGAGCCATGAGCATCGTCCCCGACTCTACCACGAACGGTGAGGCCCCGTTCTGGGTCGGCATCACGCTCGCCGACCAGGGCCGCGTCGACGACGCGACGCCGTACCTCCGCCGCGCCTACCGGCAGCACAAGGACTGGGCCCGGCTCGTGCCCCGCCTCCCCGATGCCGGCCTGCTGAAGAGCGAAGCCCTCGCGCAGCGCCTCGTCGAGGCGATGACGGAGGAACAGTGATTCTGAGGTTCATCGGCCTGCGTTTGAAGATGGTTGGCTGACGGGCACAGCTCAAGCTTGGCTACTGCAAGACAGCGGACGGCAGACGGCGGACCGCCGGGCAGTCAATCGTTCAGCGGTCCGCTGGCCGCGGTCCGCCGTCGTTCAGCCTCTCGGCGGAAATGTCGATCCCTCCTGCCCCGTCGTTCCAAAACTTGACGGTTGCCATGCGTGAACAGAACCTGCAGCGCGCGTTTTTCCTGGGCCTGCTCCTGTTGGTCACCGTGGCGTTTCTGTGGCTGATCGGGCCGTTCTTCAAGCCCATCTTCTGGGCGGTCGTGCTGGCGACTCTCTTCTACCCCACCTTTCAGTGGTGGGAGCGGCAGCTGGGTGGACATTCGGTCCTGGCGTCGGTGGGCACCATCGCCACCATCGTCCTCATCGTCATCGTCCCCCTCCTGCTCGTCGGACTACTCGTGGCCGCCGAGGCGTCGTCGGTCTACCAGCGTCTCGCGGACGGCCAGATGAACCTGCCAATGACGGCCCAGGGCCTCAAGGAGATGCTTCCGTCCCTCGCCACGTTGTTGGAGCGCTTCGGGGTGAGCCTGAAAGAGCTTCAGGCCCAGCTCTCGAACGCGGCCCTCGGGGTCAGCCGGTTTCTTGCCAAGAACCTGGTCGCCTTCGGCCAGAACGCCCTCCGCGGCACGGCGCTGTTCTTCCTGATGCTGTACCTCCTGTTTTTCTTCCTGCGGGACGGGGCGCAACTCCTGGACCAGATCGTCGGGGCGCTGCCGATCGGGGACGCCCGCGAGCGACAGCTCTTCCGAAAGTTCGCGGAGGTGTCCCGCGCGACGATCAAGGGAACGATCGTGATTGGGCTCGTGCAGGGGGGGCTCGGGGGGCTCATTTTCTGGATCCTGGGCATCGAGGCCGCTGCGCTCTGGGGGGTGGTGATGACGGTGCTTGCGCTCCTCCCGGCCGTGGGAGCGGCCATCGTGTGGGTGCCAGCCGCCGCCCTCCTCATTGCCGATGGACGCCTCCTCGAAGGCGTCCTGCTCCTTGTCTTCGGGACCCTCATCATCGGCCTCGCCGACAACGTCCTTCGCCCAATCCTGGTCGGCCGGGACACGCAGATGCCAGACTACCTAGTGCTGGTAACGACGCTCGGGGGCCTCGCCCTCTTTGGCCTCTCGGGGGTCGTTATCGGACCCATCATCGGGGCGCTGTTTCTGACGGTCTGGGAGATGTTCGGGCAGGAGTACGCGTCCATTGCGAGCGACGGGGGCGGAGCGCCCGTTCCCGACGCGGGCTGACCGTGTGGGAGTGGGCCACCGGCCCTGCGACGTGTCGAGGGTCCCGTTCGTGACGGGCGGCACCCGCCTGGAAGGAGAGTTTCTACCGACACTTTTGGCTGGAATCGGTACACCTTGACGGCCTGTGCCCGATTGTGCCAGTCGTGCTGACGGGCGTGAGTCTGTTTCGAAGTCCGGACGACTGAAGGTCGGGCATTCTCCAGAGGCCGGAAGCGAGACTACACCGCACCGGGAACGACTCTCGGAGGATTCTCTCCTCGGTCGGAAGCATCTGGGGCCCGCGCCACGATCCTACCTGTCCTCTTCCGAGCTCGCAGGGATCTCCAACAGATTTTCCGGGATCTCTTCCGGCACCTCCCAGAGGTAAATGAGGGCCCTCCCCGTCTTGTCTTTGCCCGCGTCTACCGTTCGGTCCGGCTCCCACTCCCCCATGCGGAAGTCGTGCGAGACGATCCGGTCGCCCGGATCCAGCTGGCGGAGCAGCTTCGGGCGCAGCTTCACGTTGATCTCCGGCCATAGGTACAGGGCCACCACTGTGGCGTCACTGACGTCGGTCTTGAACAGGTCCTTCTGCCGAAACTCCGTCCGATCGGCAACGCCAGCGGCTTTGGCCTTGGCCCGAGATGTAGCAACCAACTCCGGGTCAATTTCAATACCCACGCCCCGGGCGCCGTACCGCCTAGCGGCCGTGATTGGAATGCGCCCGTCCCCGCTTCCGAGGTCGTAGACCACGTCGTCCTCCGACACGCCGGCCACCTCCAGCATCCGTCGCACGATGCGCTGATCGGTGGCAACGTACGGGGCATCCTTGTCGGTAGTATCCGTTTGGGGGGGAACTACCGCCCCGGGTAGTTCCTCCCCCGGCGGCAGCGTGTCCGTCTGTACGGGTTCCCCTTCCTGCGCCATGCTCGCCACGGGAAGGGCGAGCATCAAAAAGAACGTACCGACCAGACGAGGGGAAAGACGATCCATTTCGAAAACGCGCATATTTTTGGACGCAGAAGTGCTTGCGGCAAGAGTAATGGAAGGAATTTGAAACGACCCGGCCGAACTCGGGGTCCGGCCGAAAGAGAAACCGTCGAGGGTTTGAGGATTCTTTCTATCCCCCAATTGCCCTAGGCCCGCTCCTCGGCCCTCTTCCCCGTACGACACTGATCTCTTCATTCGGGGACCGAGTCGTGGACGAGCGCGGCGGCACGGTCGTCCACACCGTCGGATGGATCGAGGCCACCGTGCGGGTCTTGGTCGGCGCTCGTGACGATCGTCCTCGGGGAACATGGGCAAGAAACTCGTGCACCCGCTTCACCAAATCGATCCCTCCCCGCCGCCGACGCCGCCTGCCCCACGGAGCCGCTGCGCACGTCCCCAGCCGTCCCCTGGCCGCCCCGTCGCCCCCCGTATCTTGCGGGTTGTGCCTGGTCGTATCGGTGGTGCTGACGGGCGTGGGGCCGTTGAGAAACTTGAAGAAGTGGCCTCCGGCGGGGGAAGGAGCGCGGGTTTCGTGCCCCCGATCGGCATGTGCACTACGCTCCAGCAGAAGGCCCTCGCGAGGGGCCGGTCTTCCGGGAAGGAAGGTTCGGAGAGCTGGATGCGGCCGGGTCAAGGTGCGTATCGTAGAAGCCCGTTGGGCGCTTCAGCCCGTAGCCGAGGGCCCGGTCCACGCCGATGTGGGCGGCCCAGATGAGTGCTAAGGCCGATGCCAGCGGCAGTGCCAGCGCGTAGCCGAGCGCGCCGAGCCCGAGCGGGACGACGTAGGTATGGCCGGTGTTGTAGACGAAGGCGCCGAGGCGTGGTCCAGCGAGGTACCCGGCCATAAAGAGGTCGGGCGCGAGCAGGAGGCCTGCAAACAGCCACCAGGAGTGATCAGCACTCGCGTAAAGTGCGACGGCAGCGAGGAGGACACAGAGGCCCTCCAGTCGAAGGAGGAATCGAGGAGACATG
>CAZMDV010000251.1:0-4379 GCA_964564875.1 uncultured Salinivenus sp. | reverse complement strand
TCTCCGCGTAGCTCCCCGTGAGGGGCATGATGACCCGCTCCTTGATGCTTTCCGTTACGCCCCCAGTTCCCTGTCCGAGCTGTCCCCGCACCGCATTAGTCTGCTGAAAGTCCGGGCTGTTGGCGTAAAAGATCAGCGGCTTCCTCTTCTGAAACTCCCGGAGAAAGGTGCGCGAATGGCGGTCGTACCACCGCTCGGCCATCCGAGCCGCATCTTTTACGGCCTCCCGCTCCTCCGGATAAAAGTAAACGTCGAACTGGTCCGTCTCGAACATCCTAAAGTCGAACTGCTCGTACTGGACCTTATTTTTTCCGAAGTACTGTGCCGAGGCTGGGCTTACGGCCACAAACAGCGAGAGCGCAAAGAGGGCGAGGATGACACGTGGGAGAAATCGTCGCATGACGCGGCCAGAAGAATCAGCGAGGCTTAACGAAAATTGCACCCAAGGAGTGTCCCTGCTATATCGTTGGTGCCGGAGAAAGTTCGGTTGTTACGCGTCGGTTGTCGCGCGTCCATCCACGAATGCGGGAGTTTTCCTCCACGCGTTTGTACCCTCACGGGTTCGTGTCCTCTTCCGACGCGAAGGGGATGTCCTAGACGATTGAACGCATAGAGAGGATTCCGGAGCGGCTGCCAACTGCGGTTAGAAAGCGGTTAGGAACGGTCGTCGGGTGGATCGACTCCGGTCTGCACTACACGCAAATACGCCCGTGGGAAGTTAACACATCAACTGCGTCTAGAAACTAACGCCTCGGGATTGAGGGTCCGGAGCAGATGGAACGAGACTGTTTCCTTTTCCCCGGCAAGCGCATTTCTCCGAGCAGAGGAGAGGTTCCGTCCGCCGTTTGGGCAAAATACCCTCGCTCGCGTTTTCTTTTCCGATCACTCTTTCGGCACAGTTCGGAACGCAGAGGCAGCAGCACCTCCGTCCTTCAACCGAGAATCTGCCGGCCGATCGTCCGATCCTCTCCCTCAGAGCCCTCCGTGCAACCCACCGCCTCCCCCTCCGTTCTAAGGAAATCCGTGTGGAGACTCCACCGATCAAACCCTGTCCCGTGCCGCTCTCTACCTTCCTGTCGAGCTGACTGCGCCCGCATGGACGAGTACCGCACTCGCGTTCGGATCTACGCCGGGATCGTCGTCTTCGTTTTTCTCCTCCTCGGACTTCGTCTCGTGCAGCTGCAAGGGATCGGCGGAACGACTCAGAACGGAATTCCGCCAGGCAGTGCCGTGCGGGAGCAGTCCCTTGAGGCAGCGCGAGGGGCCATGTATGCCCGGGATAGCACGCTCCTGGTCGACAACCAGCCCACGTATACGATCCTGCTCACCCCCCGCTACTTCGACCGTTCGAAGATTCCCCTCCTGGCCGACCTGCTCGGCGTGGCGGATTCGACAGTGCAGGCCCGGCTGCAGGAGGCGCGCGGGCGAAACGCGTTCCGCCCAACCCCCTCATTTCGGGAGGTGTCCTTCGAAACATTCAGTCGCGTGCAGGAGCACCTGTACGAGCTTCCCGGGGTCTCCTACGACGTGGAGCTCCGACGGCGCTATCACACTGACGCCCGGAGCGCCCACGCCCTCGGGTACGTCCACGAGATTGATGAACAGACGCTCGCCCGGAAGGAGTCGGAGGGCTACCGGCTCGGCGACCGCATTGGCCGAACGGGCCTGGAGCAGGCCTACGAATCAATTCTGCGGGGGGAGCGGGGCCGTGAACTCGTCCTCGTCAACGTGCACGGCACGGAGGTGAAGCAGTACCGCAACGGGACGATGGACGAGTCCTCTGTCAGCGGTTACGACCTGCACCTCACGCTCGACCACGAACTGCAGGCGTTCGCCGAGTCGCTGTTCGTGGGCAAGCGGGGCGCAGCCGTCGCGCTCGACCCGGACACCGGAGAGATCCTCTCCTTCCTCAGTGAACCGGACTTCGACCCGGCCCTCTTTGCCCGATCCGTAAGCACCCCGGCGTGGGACAGCCTCCGGTCGGGCCCCCACGATCCCCTGTTCAACCGGGCCACCCAGAGCGGATACCCGCCCGGCTCCACCTGGAAACCGCTTATGGCCCTCGTCGCCCTGGAGACGGGCCTCCTCAGTGAACGTGAGCGCCTGGACTGCCCGCCGAGCTATCGCATCGGCCGACGCGCCTTCAAAAATCACGACGGCCAGGACGAAGGCCGAATCACTGTGAGAGAGGCCCTCGAAGTATCGTGCAATACCTTTTTCTACCAGGTCATGGAGAAGATGAGCCTTACGACCTGGCACGACTGGGCCCTCAAGTTTGGATTTGGTCAGGAGGTCCCCCTTGGGGGCTTCCGGCAAGAGCCAGGCCTCATCCCGGATTCGTCCTACTTCGACCGTGTCTACGGCCAGTGGACGCAGGGCTACACGATCAATCTCGGGATCGGACAGGGCGACATGTCGGTCACTCCCCTCCAGCTTGCCCGCTACGCGGCAGCCCTCGGCAATGGGGGCTCCCTTCCGCCCCCCCACTTCGTCCGCAAGGCCGCGCACCCCGAAACCGGCACGGTCCGCCGCCCCGACATTCCCTCCCCCGACTCCATCCCGATTGACTCGACCCACTTCAACACCGTCCAGGAGGGTATGCACCGCGTGATGACCGACGGCACGGGCCAGTGGGTCCAGATTCCGGACATTCCGAGTGCCGGCAAGACGGGCACCGCCCAGAATCCGCACGGGGAGGACCACTCGCTGTTCATCATGTTTGCGCCGTACGAGGACCCCGAGATCGCCCTCGCGGTGGCCGTCGAGAACGCGGGCTACGGGGCCACCGCCGCGGCCCCTATCGCCAGCCTGATGGCCGAAAAGTATCTGACCGGCACCGTCGCGGACACCTGGGAGCGCCGCTACTGGCAGCGGCGCCTGCGCGAGGAGGTGCGCAGCGGCCCCGGCAAAAAGCAAAGGGAGGAGACCGCCCCCTCGCCCCCCTCCGAGACGGCCCCGGCCCGCACCACCCAGGTCACGGGACCGTCGCCCAACGCCCCCCCCGACTCCTCCGGCACGGAGGCCCCCTTTCGGTAGCCCTATCCTTGCGTTATGCAGAATTCGAGTTGGAAACCGGATCCCTGGACGCTCCTGCTGTGGGGCGGACTCGTGGCCACGGGGCTCGTGGCCCTGTACAGCATCACCCACGGCCCCGCGGTCGAGTACCTGAGCGAGGGTGTGCGGGACAACTTTTCTCGCCAGCTCCTGTGGATCGGCGTGTCGGCGGTGGGCATCGGGATCACCTTGCTGCTCCCCGTCCGCTTCCTGCGATACGCCGCCTACCCGGCTTACGCCGGCACGCTCGCCCTGCTGCTGCTCTCGTTGGCGGTGGGGGTAGAGGTGCACGGCACGCAGGCGTGGCTCGCGCTCGGTCCTTTCCAGCTGCAGGTGTCGGAGCTTGCCAAGGTGGGCACCGTACTCGCGGTGGCCCAGCTGCTGTCCGAACGGCATACGCGAACGACTCGCGACCTGAGCTTCGCCCTTCGGGCGGCGGCCCTCATCGTGGTGCCGGCCGTGCTCGTCATTCTTCAGAACGACCTGGGCACGGCGCTCGTCTTCTTCGGCCTCGTGCCGATCATGCTCTTTTGGGGCGGATTGTCCCTAACCGTCATTCTCCTCATGGTCTCTCCGGCCATTGCCGGATACCTCGCCCTCCTCTCCGCCCCGGGAGCTCTCGTTTTTGCCGTCCTGTTCACGGGCGTCCTCTGGTGGCACTCGGGCCAGCGCTCCATCGCCGTCATTGCGGCCTCGTTTACGGGCGGCGTGACGGCCGCCGTCTCGTTCGTGCTCAGCAAGATTCTTCAACCCTACCAGGTGAAACGACTGCTCTCGTTCACGAACCCGGGCGCCGAGGAATTTCGGCAGGGCGTGGGCTTCCACCTTGTGCAGTCGAAGGCCGCCCTGAACTCAGGGGAGCTGTGGGGCACCGGCTTCATGCAGGGGCCGCAGACGCAGGGCGCGTACGTGCCCGAGCAGACGACCGACTTCATCTTTAGCGTGATTGCCGAGGAGTTTGGCCTCGTCGGATCGCTTCTCGTGCTCGGCCTGCTGGCCGCCCTGCTCCTGCGGCTCATTAAGCTCGGGGCCGAGGTGAAGCATCCCTTCGGCAGCATCGTGGCGGCGGGGGCCGTGGGCGTGTATCTGATCCACATCTTCATCAACGTCGGCATGGTGACCGGCATGCTGCCCGTGATCGGTCTTCCCCTCCCGTTCCTCTCGTACGGCGGTTCGGCGATGCTCGCCAACACGGCGCTCCTAGCCATCGTGCTCAACACGCACATGCGGCGCGAGGACCTTTCAATCTACGGATACTGATTCGTTTTGTGTTGTGGGTTGAAGGTTGTGGGTTGAAGGTTGTGGGTTCGGCAGGTGGGCGTTTG
>CAZMDV010000250.1:0-4420 GCA_964564875.1 uncultured Salinivenus sp. | reverse complement strand
CTGGCCATCAGCATCGGGGCCATGGTGGGCAGTGGCATCTTCATCCTGCCCGCCCTCGCGATGAAAATGGCGGGACCGGCCGTGGTGCTGGCGTATTTTCTGGCCGGGGTACTGGTGCTGCCGGCCGCCCTCAGCAAGGCCGAGATGGCCACGGCCATGCCGGAGGCGGGGGGCACGTATGTCTATATCGAGCGAGGGATGGGACCGCTCCTGGGCACGATTGCCGGCATCGGCACGTGGTTCTCCCTCTCATTCAAGAGTGCCCTGGCCCTCGTTGGGGGTGCCCCCTACATCGTGCTCCTGTTCGACGTGCCGCCCCAGACGCTGGCGCTGGGCATTGCGGCCGTGCTCATCGTCGTGAATCTGCTGGGCGTCAAACAGACGGGACGCGTTCAGGTCGCCTTGGTGACAGTGATGCTGGGAGCGATGGTGTGGTTCGTGGGCGGCAGCCTCGGCGACGTGGATCCGGTGCGCTTCGACGGCTTCTTCGACGACGGAATTAGCGGACTACTGGCGGCGACGGGGTTCGTGTACGTCTCGTACGCGGGGGTCACGAAGGTTGCCAGCGTGGCGGAGGAGATCGAAAACCCGGACCGCAACATTCCGCTCGGCCTGCTCGGGTCGCTCGGGTTCACGACGCTGCTCTACGTGCTGGTGGTGACCGTCATCGTGGGGGCAGCGCCGACGGCCGACCTCGCGGGCTCGTCGACCCCGGTGGCCGACGTGGCGGGCGGAACGCTCGTGCAGTGGGGCGTGCTCGTGATCGTCGTGGCGGCCATCCTGGCGCTCGTGAGCACGGCCAACGCGGGGCTCCTGTCCGCCTCGCGCTACCCGTTCGCCATGAGCCGCGACAAGCTGGTGCCGGACGGACTCCAGCACGTGAGCGACCGGTTCGACACGCCGACGACCGCCATCACGCTCACCGGCGGCGTCATGCTCACCATGATCGCGTTCGTGCCCATCGACGACATCGCGAAGCTGGGGAGCGCCTTTAAGATTCTCGTCTTTATCTTGGTCAACCTGGCCCTCGTGGCCTTCCGCGAGAGCGACCTTGACGACTACACCCCGGCGTTCCGCGATCCGCTGTATCCGTGGTCGCAGGGCGTAGGCGTGGCGGGCGGCTTGGTGCTGCTGAGTCAGATGGGCCTGGTGCCGCTCGTGGGAGCCGTCGTCATTACCGGGGTAAGCGCACTCTGGTACGGGGCCTACGCCCGGCGGCGCGCACGGCGGGAAGGCGTGGTGCAGGACGAGGTGCGCCGACGCGTCGGCGAGCAGGCCGTGGAGCGCACGCGGGCCGCCTTCGAGGGACCCGAGGCGGGCAGCCGCGTCGTGGTGGCCATGACGGAAGACATCCGCCGAGACCGAGAAGAGGCGCTGGTGGAAGCCGGACTTGCTGTGGCCCGGACGCGGGAGAGCAACCTGACGGTCGTGCGGTTCGACACGGTCCCCGATCAACTGCCCCTAGAGTCGGCCGCCGAGACGCAATTGCCCGGCGACCTCGATTTTGAGGAGCGCATGGATCGTCTCAGTGACCGGTTCGACACCCCGATCGACCGCGGTGAGATCGTGAGCCACGACGTGCGCCACGCCGTTGCGAGCTTTGCCCGGCACCACGAGGTCGATCTGTTGATTCTCGCGCGCGAGATCGACGCCCGGCGGTCCTGGCTGGCGGAACGGGACCTGGGGTGGATCCTCCGGCACTGCCCGTCCGACCTTTTGCTCGTGGAGCCCACGCCGCTCCCCACCCTCGATCGTATTGCCCTCGTGACGGACAGTGGTCCCTTCGACCCCTCGAAGGTGCAGCTGGCCGACGCGCTGGCGACGGCCGCAGAGGCCTCAATCGTGCTCCTCCACGCGGTGGCGCCTGACGCGACCGACGACCGGCGGGCCACCATCCGTACCTACCACGAGTCCCTGATGGAGCTGTGCACCGCCCCCGCGGAATCGACGATCGTGGAGGGCGTGGATCCATCCAGCGTTTCCAGTGCCGCCCGGGCTGACCTCATGATCCTGGAAATCGACGGATCCTGGTGGGCCCGTCGCCTCGACGCCCGCAATCCCCAAGACCTCGCGGCGGCCTTCGAGGGCCCCGCCATGGTGCTGCGCCCTCACCAGGAGCGACAGCCCGGCCCGGTGAAGCGCCTGCTGGAGCGGTTTGCACTGTAGCGCCGGCCCCCTTCTTCGACGTTGTCCGAAACGAGTGGTGGCATTTCAAGTCTGTGAGTTGGACTCTCAGTGCTGCGCCTCCCTCGGGAAGACGGACGACGGCGGACCGCGGACCGCCGTTTGTCGACGCTTATCAGCGGTCTGTCGTCCGCCGTCCGCGGTCGTCGCACATCGAGGCGACACGTCCTCGGGTCAACTCATAACACTGAAGTGCGACCAAACGATTCAGGAGCAATTGGGGTTTGGAAGCGGTTCGTTCCGGTGTGGGAACGCCGATTCGTGTGAGACTCGTCAAGTTTTGACGGGCATGGGAACCGCCCCCCCCGGTCTGCGCCTATAGTTCGTCCGTCGCCACCCCCATCTCCGCCCGTTACAGTCATGGCTTCGGGCTCCTCCCTCCAGAAAGACCTGACGCTCTACGACGTTTACGCGATCAGCACAGGGGCGATGTTTAGCTCCGGCTTCTTCCTGCTGCCGGGCATCGCGGCGGCCGAGACGGGCCCCTCCGTGATTCTCGCCTACTTCGTGGCGGGCGTCCTCATCCTGCCGTCCATGTACAGCATGGCGGAGCTGTCGACGGCCATGCCCAAGGCGGGCGGAACGTACTACTTCCTCGACCGGGCCCTCGGCCCCCTTGCGGGCACGGTGGGCGGGCTCGGGACGTGGCTGGCGCTCGTCTTCAAGAGCGCATTCGCGCTGATCGGGATGGGCGCCTACCTGGCCATCTACGCCAACGTGCCCATCAAGCCGCTGGCGGCGGCGCTCACGGTGGCCTTCGGCGTGCTCAACATCGTCGGTGCCAAGGAGAGCAGTTGGCTTCAACGCATCCTCGTGACGGTGCTGGTGGGCGTGCTCGCCTTCTATGCCGCACAGGGGGTGTTTTCGGTGTGGGGCGGGCAGAGCGCCCAGGGAGGGGCCGCGGGCGAGTTCACGCCGTTCTTTACGGAGGGCGCCCGCGGCTTTCTGGCGACCATCGGGATCGTGTTCGTGTCGTACGCCGGCCTCACGAAGGTGGCCAGCGTGGCGGAGGAGGTCCAAAACCCGGACCGCAACATCCCACTGGGCATGATCCTGTCGCTGCTCACAGCCACGGGCATCTACGTAATCGGCGTGGCAATCATGGTCGCCATCCTGCCGGCCACGGACCTCCACGCCGACCTCACGCCGGTGTACACCTCGGGGGAGGTTTTCTTCAACTGGCTCCCCTACTCGCTCGGACCGATCCTCATCGTGGTGGCCGCCATCGCGGCGTTCGCGTCCACCGGCAACGCGGGCATCATGTCCGCCTCGCGCTACCCGCTGGCGATGGCCCGTGACCGGCTGCTGCCCGACGGGTTCGCGAAGATCGGGCGGTTCAACACACCGACCCGTTCAGTGGTGGTGACGGTCGGCCTCATGATCGTCATCATCTTCCTGCTCTCCGAGGAGGGCGTGGCGAAGCTGGCGAGTGCGTTTCAGCTCCTGATCTTCGCCCTGCTCAACTTTGCGGTCATTGTGATGCGGGAGAGCGAAATTCCATCGTACGCGCCGGGCTACCGATCTCCCCTTTATCCCTGGATGCAGGTGGCCGGGATCTTTATTCCGGGCTTCCTGATTTCGGAGATGGGCACGCTGGCCATCGTCTTTACGGCCGTGGTGGTCCTGCTCGGCGGGGGCTGGTACTTCTACTACGCCTCCGACGTGCCCCGCGAAGGGGCCATCTTTCACCTGTTCGCCCGCCTGGGCTCGTATCGGTACGACGGCCTCGACCGCGAGCTGCAGACGATCCTGGAGGAGAAGGGCGTGGGCCACGACACCGCATTCGACCGGCTCGTGGCCGAGTCGGACGTGATTCACCTCGACGACCCGATCCCCTACAAAGAGGTGGTGGAAGACGTGGCGTCCCGACTCGCGTCGGATCTCGGGCTTTCGACCGAGACGCTGACACACGGCTTCCTGGAGGGGGCCCCCTACAGCGCCGTCTCGGTGTCCCACGGCGCGGCCCTGCCCTACTGCCGCCTCGACGGCATCGAGGAGCCGAAGATGGTGATGGTCCACTGCCAGTCCGGCATCTGCGTGGACCTGGAGGACGAGATTGAGGAGCTTGACACCTCGGAGCCGGTCTATGCATTTTTCTTCCTGGTGAGCCCCAAGGACGACGAGGGCGAACACCTGCGCACGCTCGCGACCCTTGCCAACCGCACCGACGAGGAGCAATTCCTGGTGGAGTGGCGCGCGGCGGCCGACGAGCAGGAGGTCAAAGAAAGCCTGCTAC
>CAZMDV010000249.1:0-4421 GCA_964564875.1 uncultured Salinivenus sp. | reverse complement strand
GACTGCCGCCGCGCGTAGGCCTCAACCCCGGTCTGCACCTTTTCCCGGATGAAGTTGATCGGAATCCGATCGAGGCGGGCCTGAGCCTTTGGGCTCCAGCTGACGGGGATTTTCTCCTCTTCCCCCTCCAACGGCTCGCCAGTAGGCTCGTAGGTGCAGGCTGGGTCCTCTTGCAGATAGTCGTCGTATTTGGCGTAGGCTCGACATCGACACCCTCCGCACAGCTCCTTGAACTCGCAGTCGCCACATTTCCCCTTGAGTCGGCTCAGATCGCGGAGGTCCCGGAGGACGGGAGAGGTGGTCCAGACCTCGGTGAAGGAGTCCTCCAGGACGTTGCCGGCCACCACGTCCATGTAGGGACAGGGTGTGACGTCCCCACCGGGCGTGATGCGACAGTATTCGGTTCCGGCCATGCAGCCCCCACTTTCCAGTCCCCCCATTCCCTTCTCGTAGGCAATCTGCTTGAACTGCGGGGCGCACTTGGCCCGCACGAGCATGGGTCGGTAGTCGTCCTGCCATTCGACGAGTTTGTTGAGCACCGCCTCGGTGTCCTCCGGGGACAGGTCGTTCATCTGCTGCCCGCGGCCCGTCTGGACGAGAAAGTAGAGGTTGAAGGCCCACGCGCCCTTTTTTTTGGCGAACTCGATCATCTCCGGAATCTCGTCCCGGTTCATGTCCGTGATCGTCGTCTGCACCAGCACCTCCAGGTCGTGCTCCCGACAGATGTCGAGCGCCTTGACGGAGTGCTTCCACGAGTCCGGTCCTCCGCGAAACTGATTGTGTTTTTCCGGATCGAGCGAGTCGATACTAATGCCGACGCCCTTCACGCCGCACTCCACCATCTTCTCCGCCACCTCGTCGGTGAGGAGGACCCCGTTGGTGCCCATGACGACCCACATTTCCTTCGACGAGGCGTACTGGGCAATCTCGTAGATGTCCTTGCGCAAGAGCGGCTCCCCCCCGGTCAGGATCAGCATCTCCGTGCCCAGCGCCTTCATCTCGTCGATGACCTCCAGGCACTCGTCCGTCGTGAGCTCCCGCTCGGCGGGGGCCCCGGCGTCGAGGTAGCAGTGCGGACACTGCAGGTTGCACTTTTTCGTCAGGTTCCACGACACAAGCGACGGCCGAAAGTCGCCCGAGGCGGGGCCGGAGTTGTGTTGGGCATTCGCGGACACGGGATGGCTCTCTTGTCTGGAAGAGTAGTGCGAGGGAGGAAGAGAGAACGATTTTCTCTTTCAGTCTTCGTCGTTGCCGTATCGTCTCCGAACGGCAAAAATGATTACTCCCTCCAAGAGAAGGGCAATGAGTCCGTATTTCAGCATGGGAATGGTGGCCGATTGCGTTTCCAGGGGCTCGACGTAGAGGTCGTACCAGGTGCTCACGCCGCGCTTGTTGCCGCGCTCCCGGTTGAAGCCGTCCCACACCGAGAAGGCAATCGGAACGAAGCGTCCCTCCTCGAACGCGATTCCCTCCTCCGGCTGCCGGTCCCGCTTGAAGACGACCGTCCACCGGCCGTCTTCATAGTTCGAGTAAAACGACAGGTCTTCGTCTCCCTCCACAATGTTCCCGCTTCCGTTTCCGATGTAGGAGGAGGGCCCGCTCTGGCCCAGGTCGGCGTACCAGAGGTCGACGGGGTGTTCGGCGCTGCCGAAGAGGAAGTAGGGTTTTGCGGCCCCTTCGCGGCGGGATCGAGGAAGCTGGAGGGCCACGGCGTCGGAGTACTCGGGCGTCGGTCGTTCGGTCTCGGTGGGATCGAGTCGGAGGGTATCCGCGCGCTCGGCCAGCGGGGGCACCTCGAGGGTCGGGTCGTTCGAGCCGCTCGTGTCCGGGGTCATGGTGTGCCAGGAGAGCTGAATCGCGATCTCCTCCGCGTTGTGAACGGCGCTCACCTCGATGCCGTCGGTGGCCACGACGAACGATCGTCCCGGCTCCACGACCTGTCCCACGATGGGGAAGTAGGCCGTCTCGGCCTCCTCGAAGAGGGAGCGGCCCTGACTCACGTCGAGGTCGCCGGAGACGCTTTTCGAGATGACGGACGTGGAGTAGTTTGGTTGGTCGCGCGAGAGGGAGTAGACGTAATTCACCAAGTCCCACCGATCCTCTTCCGGGATGGTGTAGGACGGCATGGGGGTTCCGTTCATGCCCGTTGTAAACGTCCGGTAGATGTCCTGCCGTGAGGTGCCTCCTTTGAAGGTCCACCGTTTCGTCATGTCGGCCGGGTAGACGTGGTTGCCGTCCCGGGTTTCGAGCGTGGGGGCGGAGGGGCCGTCCCCCCGTCCCCGCTGGCCGTGGCAGTCGTGGCACTGGTTCTCGATGTACACCTCTCGCCCCCGCTCAATCGACTCGTCACTGATGCTGGGCGGTTCCGGAATCTCGATCTGATCGGGCGTGCCGTACGGCCCGTCGAAATCCTCATTGAACGTCTTGAGGTAGTACATCAGGTTGGTGACTTCCTGGTCGCTCAGGGTGGGCCACGCCGGCATGCCCGTGTAGGGCATGCCGTTTCGGATGGTGCGCTCGATGTCCTCGCTGGTGGGCAGCTGGCCGCTCGCGGTGGTTCGCACCTTGTAGATTCCGGGGGTGAAGTCCCGCGGCCGCGGCTTGAGGAGGGGGGCCGCGATGCCGTCGCCCGCCCCGGACGTCCCGTGGCATTGGGCACACTTCTCCACGTAGAGCTCGTGCCCGGCCTCACGCTGGGCCTTAGTGCCGAGGTCCGGCTCCTCGTCCTGGGCGTAGAGCAGACCGGGCCCGATCAAAAACAAAATGGTCAGCCAAAGAGCGGATCTCATTCTGCTGCCTCGCTTTTTCGGGGTTCGTGGCCAGTGTACTCGTACAGAAAGAGGATCACCTCCCAGATTTCCTGCTCGCTGAGTCGTCCCTCCCAGGCGGGCATGGCCGAGTTCCAGGGCTGCGACTCGTCCGGCAGGCCGGGTCCCCCTTTTGCAATGCGCCAGAACAGGTAGGACTCCTGGAGCTGGGCGATCGTCCCGGAATCCTGGAAGTTGGCCGGGAGGGGAGTGAAGCCGTGGGCGTATTGGCCCTCGCCCGCCATGTTGTCGCCGTGGCAGTAGACGCAGTTTTCGTAGTAGACGCGACGCCCGTTGGTCACGTGCTCCACAAAGGCCTCGGGGTCGCTCTCCTCCAGCTCCCGGTAGGGGTTGACGGCCGTGGTCAGGTTTATCGTCTCCCCCTCAAACTGAATTTCCGATGGGGGAGGCGGATGGATGGTGCGGCCCGCCCCTGGGGCCTGGGGGCGAGCCGTTGCATTCAGGTACACCCGCACGGCGACCAGTGCGGGGATCAAAAGGGCAACGACGAGGAGGGAAGTCGTGTACCGATCCTCCACCATGAAGCGGACGAGAACTCCCTTGGCCGCCTCCATCCGCTCGGTACTCGCGGTCAGGTAGGCGAGTAGCGCAAGGGAGATGATAGACATGAACGCCCAGATCAGCGACGACGGCGCTGGGGGTTCGATCCCAAACCGGAGGACGACGTAGCTCCCAATCCACCATGCCGCCGCCCAGGCCAGCGGGTTGACCCGTACAAACCACCCGTCTACGACCCGCAGCCCCGCCAGCACGGCGATCACAAGTATCGCGATCCAGAGGGTCATCGGTTTAGTAGGGTTACATCCAAACTGTGGGTGTAAGCATTGGGGAAAAAAGGAGCATCAGGGCGCTAGGAAGGAACCGCACATACGCCCATACTCCCGCACGCAGTCAATTCCCCGTCTGCGACGCTAGGAAGTCCACCAGCGTCTGGAGCTCCTGGGCTGTGACCTCTTCGTAGAAGTTGGCACCTTCCAGTGTCGTCTTCATGGTGTTGGCGGGATACCCCTCCCGCACCCTCGCGTCGGGATCCACGATCTCTCGGTAGATTTCTGCGCGGGACAGGCGACTTCCCACGTCGTGGAGGCTCGGTCCTACCATCTTTCTCGGTTCATCGAGGGCGTGGCAGGTGTTGCAGAGATATTCGTTGAACAGCTCCTCGCCACTGGCAGCGCTCGCCGACACATCCGTCGTCTCTTCGTCTCCCGAGGTGGTTGTTTCGGAGGAGGCCGCAGAGGCGCTCTCGCCACTGTCCCCGTCGCCGCTCTCGTACTGCAGGGCCATGTCCATCGTGATCGAGGGCGTGCCCCCCAGGCTCTGGAGGTAGGCGATGAGGGCCTTGATCTCTTGGTCGCTCAGGTCAATCGGGGGCTGATCGATCTGCGGCATGGCCGGATTGTACCCCTCGACGACGTAGGTATTCGGCTCGTACATCGACTCGGCGAGGTACTCGACGTCGCTGTGATCTTCCCGCCGCTCGCCCGCAATGGCGCCGATGTTGTGCAGATTCGGGAACCGACCGGTGCCCTCCCCCTCCTCCACCGCATGACAGGTCGTGCAGGTGCCCTTGTTCTCAAAAATCTCCCGCCCGAC
>CAZMDV010000248.1:0-4432 GCA_964564875.1 uncultured Salinivenus sp. | reverse complement strand
GTCGTCTACACCGACATCCTGCAGGCCGTCATCCTGCTCGTCGGCTCCACGTTCATCGCCGGCATCACCTTCGCCGAGTTCGACTTTTCCTGGGCGAAGGCCACGGCCCAACTGCCGGAGAACCACCTGTCGCTCATGCGGCCGATGGACGCGGAGGGCCTGCCCTGGCTCGGGACGCTCGTGGGCGTGCCCATCCTTGGGTTCTACTACTGGGGGCTCAACCAGTATATCGTGCAGCGCATCCTGGGGGGGCGCGACCTCCAGAATGCCCGGTGGGGCGCCATGCTCGGCGGCTTCCTGAAGCTGCTTCCGCTCTTCATCATGGTGCTGCCCGGCGCCTTCGCGCTGCAACTGTATCCGGACCTCGGAAATCCCGACCAGGTTTTCCCTACGCTCGTGACGGATCTGCTGCCGGTAGGCCTCGTGGGCATCGTCATGGCCGGCCTCATCGCCGCCATCATGTCGACCATCGACTCGACGCTCAACTCGGCCTCCACGCTCATCACCATCGACTTCATCAAGCCGCGTCGGGAGAACCTCTCTCCGGAGGAGACGGGCCGCATCGGGCGTATCACGACGATTGTGCTCATGCTCCTGGCTGCCGCTTGGGCGCCCATGATCCGGTACTTCCCGGGCCTCTGGAGCTACATCCAGTCCATGCTCTCGTACCTGGTGCCGCCGGTGGTGGCCATCTTCTTGCTCGGCGTGTTTTGGCCGCGCACGAACGGGAATGGGGCCTTTGTGACCCTGATCGGGGGGCACGCCCTCTCACTCGCCGTCTTCGTGCTGAGCCAGATGGGATACATCGAATTGCACTTCACGATTATCGCTGGCATCCTCACGGCCCTCTGCCTCGGGCTGCTCGTCGTGGCCTCGCTGGCACTGGGAGACGCCCCCGCCCCCGAGAAGATTGACGACCTGACGTGGGCAAACCGGGTGTTCGAGACGAGGCCACCGATGGCGTGGTACAAAAACTATCAGGTTCATGCGGCCGCCGTACTCGGCCTGACGGCGGTGATGCTCGTCGTGTTCTGGTGACACGACGGCCGTCGGCGGACGGCGGACCGCCGTCCTTGGGTTCTCGTTTCGTGGAGCTCGTGGCGGCTCTCCAGCTGCGTGGCGAGGAGTCACAAAACAAAAATGCCCCGCTCCGGACCGGCGTCCAGAACGGGGCGAGATAGAGAAGGCACCGACGTCGGATCACGCGGGCACGTGCGTCTTCGGTCCCGTGCGGTGCTCAGGGACGCTGCGCCGTAGCGGATTGCGGTCGCACTGCTTGCAGCGTGCATATCCGTTGAGAATCCGCACCGTCCACGTCGTCCGCTCCTGGCAGTGCGGGCAGTCGCCCGCGTACTCGAGGACGTGGGAGGTCGGGGGGAGACGGAGCCAGGCGTCACGGAGGCGCTGTAGAATGTTCATCGGGGGTGTACCATCTGGTTGTGGAGGGAGTCCATCCGAGAGCCGACCGGCCACGATCGCTGGGCCTGCCGGTTCGTCGGGGGCTTCAATCCCAGGTACTGCCCCGCGTTCGGCCGCAAGCGCTTTCGGTTGCACAACTTTAACAGAGACGGAGGCCCGGCGAAGACGCGGTGAACGGACGATTGCCAAAAGCGCTTCGGACACCGGACCGACAAGCGATGCTCCCGCGGCACTCGTGTCGAGGATCTTGTTGGACGACCAACTCTACTCTTCCCGTGCAACGCGTACAGCATCCGCTACCGCCGCCCTCATCGACGGGGCCCACGCCGAGACGGATCTTCGAGAAGTGCCCGCCGCCATATGCTGAGTTTCTCCCTTCTCCTCGCGCAGCAGGGAGCCCCTTCCGCGCCGTCCAGCGGGGCGGTCGGCCTCTTCGTTCTCGGTGTCGTCGTGATGCTCTGTGCGCTCTACCGGCGCGCCTACCGAGGCCTTCCTGCCCCGACGGTTCCGAGCGACGGCCACGATGGTGGCTCCGTGTACGTCCTGAGCAATCCCGGCCACGACGCCCTGGTGAAGATCGGCTACACCACCCGGGACGCGGCCACGCGGGCACGAGAGCTGTCGGCGGAGACCGGCGTGCCGGGCGACTTTGAGGTCGAGCACGAGATCGAGGTGGCAAATCCGGAACGCGTGGAGCAGGTCGTTCACGACCGGCTCGCGGATCGCAAGAGTACCGAGGACCGGGAGTTTTTCGAGGTAGACCCGGACACGGCCCGAGCGGCCATTGACGCTGTGCTCGCCTCCCGCGCGTCGGCCGCGAACCGCGGACTGGGGGCGGTTCTCATCGGCCTCACCCTTCTCGGGGTAGGGGCCCTCGTCACGTACCACCCCGCGGACAACACGGTCGTGCGATCAATGTCCGCGGAAGCCCTGGTGCCTCTGGATCCCGTATCGGTCCTCTCCCCTGTTCAGAACGCACTCGGCCTGCCCGGCGCCTGGCTCGCCCGCGTCCTCATCCCCGAGTTTCTGGGCTACCTCGTGCTGTTCCCCGCGGGCCTTCTTGCCACCTGGGGCTACGCCCTGATCCGAGGCCGCCCCCTGCGCCCGCTATTTGCCCCGACGCTCCTCGTCCTCCTCGCTGCCCCTGTCGCGGCGGGACTGATCGGCTGGGTCGGCCACGCCCTTCGGTCCGTCCCGGTTGGGTGGACGGGCGGCGCCACGCCCCCGACCGGGCTCCGTCCGTGGGCCGGGGCGGTGGGGCTGGATCTGGCCGAGTGGCTGCGGGCAGCGGCAGGCCCAACCGGGGCCCTCGCGCTGCTGGTCGGGGCGGCGGGCGGAGGCGTTATGCTCCTCGTCTGGTGGGGCCGACGGTCCCGCTGAATGACCTGAGGGGCTCTGGGCGCCCGATCCGGCGTGGATGGCCGCTCGGGTCCCTGCTCTCGACCCACGTCGTAGCGCCGGGGACGCCTACGGGACGACGGTCAGTCGGCGTGTGGCGGTCGCCGAGCGTCCCCGGACGCGTACGAAGTAGACCCCAGCCGAGAAGGAGGCGGCCGGCACCGACAGCGATTCCCCCTGGGCGCCCACCCGTCCGTCGTAGAGCGTACGGACGGTGCGCCCGAGTGCGTCGTGGAGCGTCACCGTAACGGCCTGCTCGGCATCGGCCACGAGCCGGAACGATGCCGCCTGTCTCTTCCGAACCGGATTGGGGCCTGTGGGGACGAGTTGGACGCCCTGCGGGCGGAGTTCCACGACCCGCGTGGGCCCGATCGACGTGCCGCCGTCCAGGTCCACCTGCTTGAGGCGGAAGGCATGCTCTCCGGGCGAAAGTCCCTCGACTGTGTGCGTGTAGCGGGTCGCCTCGGAGGTCGTCCCCGCCCCGTCCACGAACGCGACCGTCTCGAAGCCGTGCTCCGTATTGTGCTGCACCTCGAAGCCCGCGTTTCGCGTCTCGGAGGCCGTCGTCCAGCGCAGGCGTGCGTCGTCGCCGTCGGCCGTGGCCTCAAACGCAGCAAGCTCAACCGGAAGCTCCCCGCTCGGATCGGTGACGTAGATGTCGTCGAAGAACGCCTTCGCGGTGTCGTCCATCCCATGGTTCCAGAGGAGGCCGACGTATTTTTGTCCGTCGCCGGTCAGATCGCTGTTCTGTGCGGAGCCCCGTTCGGCGCTTACGTTTCGGGGGTCGGGCCGGGGGTAGCTGGATGTCCCACTTTCGGCGTACAGCGTCCAGGTCTTGGTGTCGGCATCGAAGGTAACGCGCACGCTGAGGTAGTCCGTGTCGAGATCAGCCGACCAGGTGACGATGTCCGCAAACTCCCCTTCGCCGCTGTATCCGCCGTTGAAGGAGACGAGCTTGAGGTCGTCGGCCGTGTCATCCTGGCCGAGCACGACGGCGTACGCGTTCCCGCTCCCCGGAACCCCGTCGCTACTGGAAGCCAGGACGAACATGAGCCCGTGCTCCCCATCCGAAAATCCATCAGGGTCCTGTCGATTCTGCCGCATGTTGAAGGCCCAGGTGACGACCCCGCTGGCGTCGTCGAGCGTCGTGGGATAGCCGCTTACGTTGCTCATGTCCACGGTGGCCCACTTTTGCCCATCTATCGCTCCGCTCTGAAGAAGCGCGGCCTCGCCTTCGCGACGGACCGTCTCTTCTGAGGTAAGGGTCGTCGATTCAGAATCGACCTCCTCGCCTTTCTCGTCCCACTCCATGGAGGTTGGCTCCGTTGGGGTCTCGCCGAGGCGGGTCGAATCGGGGCGATCGAAGTTGTCGAGATTCGTAGTGGGAAGTTGGGCCTGCGCAGGCAGGGCGAACAGAGCAAGAAGGAGAAGCGGTATTAGTGTGCGCATGGCGATCAAGAAGTCGGTTCGAGTTTACAATGGATCCGGTTGGGGAGCTCAAGCCGCAAACCCCGCGATTACACCACTTGCTACGCGGGAGCGACGCCAGAGTCGTGAGGACGAGCTAAGGATTTCCATATCAGGACGTGATGACTCCCCTAGCCATTCGGGGAGC
>CAZMDV010000247.1:0-4457 GCA_964564875.1 uncultured Salinivenus sp. | reverse complement strand
CCAGCTCGATGCCGGTGCCGGGGCCCACGGTGACGAAGTCGAGGTCCGTGGTGGAACGGCCCAGGAGCACGTCACGCACCATGCCGCCCACGGCGTACGCCTCGATGCCCTCGCGCACAGCCACGCGCCCGATCGTGCGCAGCACCGATTCGTAGGGCACGTCCCGCAGCCGCTCGGCCAAATTGTCGATGTCGGTGTAGGCGCGGACCTCCGTCATGCCAGGGAAGACTGGTGAGCACCATTTCGCGGTGTGTACAGACGGTGCGGGGGCCCGGTTCGTTCGGGAAGACGGGGCTTTTTGGTGGGCAACTCACGGTGGGGTTTTGGGACGGCGGACCACAGACGGCGGACCGCGGGATTTTGACCCTGAATTGTCAATTGGCATCTACCACCCACGGGCATCCACCGTCCACGCGTCGACCCCCGTGTCGCCGTCCACGACGTGGAGGCGGTCCTGATTGGCGACGGTGACGCAGGCGTGGTTGGGGACGATGCGAAGCCGGTCGCCCACCGTCAGGTCCGCGTCGCCTGAGACCGTCAGCCACCCATGCTCCTCGGAGAGGTGGTCGACGCGAAGGGCCGGATGCGGCTGCATCGTTGCGGCGTCGGCAAGGGCAATTCCATATCCGTTCGTGCCGTAGCCGGTGTCCGTGGTGAACATCTTCTTTCCCGCATCGACAAAGGCATGGCGCGTGCCGTCCGGCTTCGTCTGCGTGCTGATGACCGTGGTGAGCACGGTGAGGGCGCAATCGTCCAGGGACGCTGCGCCGAGGGCCACCTGAATGGCGTCGTGCATCACGTAGTTGCCGGGGCGGATCTCCGTGACGCGGAACCCGTCGCGCTCCGCGTTCTCGAAGGCGGCCATCGACGGGGTGGAGCCGACACTGATCTCAAAGTCGTGCGGCGTCACGTCCACGCCGTCGGCCTCGGCAAGGGCAGAAGCGAGCGACAACATCCGGTCGCGCTCGTGTCGCGATACGCGACGGAGGGCTTCGGCTTCCGTTTCTCCATCGGACGGTCCATTGTAGGCCTGTCCGGCGTGCGTGAGGAAGCCTGCGAGGCGGAGACCCGGCAATGCCGCGATCCGCTGCGCCAGGGTGATCGCGGCGTCCTCGTCCGACCAATGCACGCCGCAGCGCCCATGGCCCACGTCCACCTCCATCAGCACGTCCACCGGCGCGTCCGTCTCGGCGTAGACGGCCGACGCCTGCTCGGCACCCGCCGGGGTATCGACGGTAAACGAGATTTCTGCTTTGTCCCGCAAGGCCTGCAGCCGTTCGTGCTTGTCGCGGCCCGTGACAGGGTAGGCCACGCGCACGTCATCGAGCCCCGCATCGACAAATGTTTCGGCCTCCCGCACGGTGGCCACGGTGAGCCCCTCGGCGCCGCGCTGCTGCTGCCGTCGGGCAATCGCCACGGACTTGTGCGTCTTGGCGTGGGGGCGGAGCCTCACGTCGTTCGCGTCGGCTTTCTCCTGCATGACGGCAAGGTTGCTCCGCAGGCGCGACTGCTCGACGAGGAGGGCGGGGGTGGGGAGGTCGGTGAGCGTCACGAGAACACGAGGTGATGGACCGTAAATTGGGGAGGGGTGTAGGGCAAATAGCGATTCCCGGGCGGGTTCCAGGGAAAGCAATCCAGGAACCTTTCGGTCACCGATTCCATCGGACAGGTCGACCTGCACACCCATTACCTCCCCGTCCGAATGCACTTCCTCCCTTCTGTCTACCGACTCGTCCTTCTGGCGGCCCTCGTTCTCGCGGTCGGGATTGGGACCGCCCACGCTCAGATGGAGATGCCGCCCCGCTCGCTCGGGGAGGTGATCGAGCAGGCCGAGGCGCAGGAAACGCCGATCCTGCTGGAAATCTATGCCCCCTGGTGCCCCTACTGTCAGCGCATGCAGGAGGAGGTGTATGCCGACGCGACCGTGCGATCGTATCTAGACCGTGAGTTTACGTACGCCCGCCTCAACCGGGATACGACGGCAGGCACTCATCAATTTGATGGCCGCACGCTCTCGTCGAAGCAGCTCGGATTCGCCCTCGGGGCACGGGGCGTGCCCACGACTGTCTTCCTGAAGGCTGACGGGACGCCGATCGCCCGCCAACCTGGATTTATCGAGCGGGACACCTTCCTTCCCCTGATTCGGTACGTCGGATCGGGCGCCTACGAGGAGCAGAGCTTCGAGGCGTTTCGGACGCAGGCGTCCGAGTGACCGTTCGTGAGAGTGGTGAGTCTCCTATGATTGGCCGGGATCCCTGAGTGGATCGGGCCGCGGTCCGCGGACGGCCGTCGGCGGTCCAGGGCGAGAGCGCAATCCGACCCCGTTACTGTTCGCCCGTCGCTTCCACCCGCGCCGTTTCGATCCGGTCGTAGGCCCGAAGCTGGTCCACCACGTCCATTCCGTCCGTCACCCGTCCGAAGGCCGTATAGTTGCCGTCTAGGTGCGGCTGCATGCTGTGCGGAATGAAGAATTGCGAGCCCTCCGTATCCTTTCCGGCGCTGGCCATGCCGATCGTCCCGCGGCGGTGCCCGATGCGCGTGACCTCGGTGCGGAGGAAAAAGCCGGGGCCGCCGAAGCCGTCTCGCCGCGCAAAGTCGCCCCCCTGCACCACGAAGTTGGCCACGACGCGGTGGAAGGGCACGCCGTCGTAGCGGCCCTTCCGCGCAAACCGCGTGATCGCCTGCGTGGTCTGCGGCGCCTGCTCGGCGTCGAGCTCAATCGTAATCGTGCCCCGGTTCGTCTCCAGCGTGAGGCGGGGGTGCGGGCCAAGCTTCTGGAGATATTCCCAGTCAATCGACGGCGTCTCCGGCAACGGTATCGGAGCGGCCGTGACGGTCGTGTCGGTCGCGTCCGACAGGCCCTGTGCGGCGGCCTTGCGGATGGCGGGGTGGGGGTGGCCGAGGGCGTCGCGGAGGACCGTCTCCGCCGTGGCGCCGCCGAGGCTGCCGAGCGCCCCCAGTACCGAGGTCATGCCCTCCAGGTCGTCGGGCGTCGTGAGCGTGCGGTAGGTGGCCGCGAGGGTGTCGGCCGCGCCCATTGGCGCGAAAGCGGAGTCGGCGAGGGCGGGGGCGGTGTAGGAAAGGAGGGCCGGGTCGCCGCGGCGCGCGGCGGCAGAAAGACGTTCAAATGCAGCCTCCGCGCCGTCCGGTCGGGTGCGCCCCCACCGAGACACGACGGTCCGGACGCCGGCAGCGGCCACGCGCACGTCGTCGTCACGAAGGGCCGCGGCGAGCAGCGAGTCGGCGCGGGGCGTATCGAGGGGGGCCAGAGCGGGCAGGGCCGCGGCGTAGGCGACGGGTGAGCGCGCCTTTCTCCACTGCTCAACGGTGCGCACGACCCGGTCGGATCGGCCGTTCCGGGCGAGGCCGCGTAATAGCGGGGCCACGACGCGCCACCGATCAGGGTGGGCATCGATCCAGACCCCGACGGCGGAAAACCAGTCGGCGGACCAGTCCAGCCCGGCCAGCGTCTCGGCGCCGGTGCGGGCCACGAGGGGATGGTTGTCGTCGAACGCGCCGACCACGGCGGTACGGGGGCCGGTAGCGAGGGCGAGCGCTGAGAGGGAGCGAGCCGCTTCGACGCGTGTCCGCCAGTCGGGGGCCGTCCGTAGCCACTCGGCGACGCGGGGCGCGTCGGTGGAGTCGCCAACCTGCCCCAGCGCCCGGAGCAGGTGCATGGCGGCCGGGTCGTCGGGGGCGAAGTCGCCGAGCACGGCACGGATCGTGTCGGCACGGCCGGCGGCCAGGATGTCCACCCGTCCCAGTGCGTAGGCGGCGTTGCGGCGGGTCCAGGGATCGTCGGCCGTCAGGTGCTCCACGAGCCAGTCGGTGGCGATCGAGTCGGCAATGCCCCGCATGCCGTAGCGGGCAATGCTGAGAGCGAGGGTGGGATGGCGGTCCGGTGGGGGGCGGAGACGAAGGAGGTCGCGCAGGGAGGCGGCGTCGCCTGTTTTGCCGAGGGCCTCAACGAGGCGCCGCTGCACGCGGGCATCGCGCTCGTAGCCCAGCGCCCGGAGCAGGGGCCTCTCGGGCACGCGCGCAGGCGGCATCTGCCCCAGGGCGAGCGCAGCGTCGGTGCGGACGAGGGGCACGCTGTCTTTCAAGAGGGACAGGAGGCCCGGAATTGCGGTCGTGTCCTGCACCGAGGCGAGGGCGAGCGCGGCGCGGGCCCGCACGTCCGAGTCACCGGCCTCAAGCTTCTGCCGCAGGATCTCGCCGTCTCGCTCGATTTGGGCCTCTACGACCGCCTGCAAGACCGGCCGCGTCAACAGGTCGTCGGAGGGGCGCTCCGGGGCGGGCTGGGCGAACGCACCGGCTCCGCTCCAGAGCAGGAGCGCAGAAAGGAAAAGCCAGATTCTCATCGGGGGCGTCGGGGAGAAGGGAGGAACGAGAGCGAGGGCATGCCCAAGAGCGTGAGAGCGCGGAAGACGAGGAAATCCCATTCTCAATCAGAGAAG
>CAZMDV010000246.1:0-4463 GCA_964564875.1 uncultured Salinivenus sp. | reverse complement strand
AGGAGGACTCCGTAGACCCCGCCGGAGGCTCCCACTGTCGGGACCCTCACGAGCGCGAGGTGGATGAGGGCAGCGCCGATGACGCACGCGAAGTAGAAAAACACAAATCGCTGCGAGCCCCATCGGTTTTCAATCTGCACCCCAAACATCCACAGGGCAAACATATTGAAGAAAAGATGGCCAAAACCTCCGTGGAGGAAGCTATACGAGACCAACTGCCACGGCCAGAAGTCGGGCCCGGCGGTGCCGGGCGGGGAAAGGGGCATGAGGTCGAGCACACTCGCCAGCATGGACGACTGGGACAGCGTTTCGACCGCCACGAACTGAGCCAGAAAAAACAGGCCGTTGAGGATGAGTAGGTTCTTGATTACCGGCGGCATCACGGAAAACTGTGTTGGAGGCCGGTACTGGGTGCGGCGCGGCATACGTTGAGGAGATGTTATGAAGGAAGTGAGGCCGCCAAGACGCTCGAGATCGTTCAGCGAAATCCTACGAGTCGCGCCCCTGTCCGTTCGGGATCCGAGCGGCCGGTCGGTCCTCCTTTGTCACAATCTCGTCGCTTGTTCTGCTCCCTGTTCGGTCCTGTGGTTCTCTTTGTTTCCGACATGCACTTTGGCCGTGGCCCCCGCCCGTCGGAGCGGGAGAAGGAAGCGGCACTCATCGAATGCTTGGAGGCGCACGCGGTGGACGTAGACCACCTATACCTGCTCGGCGACGTGTTCGACGGATACATCGAGTACCGCCGCCTCGTCCCCAAGGGCTTCGTCCGCTTTCAGGGCCTGCTCGCCCGCTGGACCGATCGGGGAATTCCCGTCACGTACCTGCTCGGCAACCATGACCCCTGGCACCAAGATCACTACTCGGAGGAGCTCGGTGTTACAGTCGCCCCGGAGTCGGTCGAGGCGACCCATTTTGGGCACCGCCTGTACCTCGCACACGGCGATGCCCTGACGGCCGAGCATCAGTCCCGCACCTGGCTGCGGACCCTGCTTCGCCATCCGATGACAGTGCGCCTTTACCGGGCCCTGCCGGCCGACCTGGGTCTCGGCCTCGCCCGCTGGGTCAGCCGGCGGCTCCACGACCGTGGCGGGGACGTCCTCATCCCCGATATCCTGCGCGATCAGGCCCGCGCTCTCCTCCGGCGCGACGGACTCGACGGTGTTGTCCTGGCCCACAGCCACGTCCCCGTCCTCCACGACGGCCCGGAGGGCGTGTACGCGAACACGGGCAACTGGTACGAACAACGGACCTTCGCTCGTTTGGACGAGGCGGGGCTGCACCTCCAGCGGTGGAACGGCTCGCGCGCTCAGGACATTGAATCCGTGCCGTTATAGTGAGCGGCCACCGACCGCTGAGGGCGAGGCGGCCGCTCTTTTCTCTCCCTGCGTCGTCGCCATTTCTCACCTGATCGTCAGTCTATGTCTGAATGGTCGTATTCCGACGAGGAGCTCGATCAGTACTTCAGCGACCGATCCGCTCGTGAAGAAGCCCTTTCGGGCGACGAGTCGTTGGGGGAAAATCCGGGGCGACCCACAACTGGCCTGCGCGGTTTTTTTTACCAGCGGATCGCGCACCCGATGATGGCCCAGGCCGCCGTCGCTCTCTCGGTACTCGCTGGGCTCCTGGTGGTTGGGGCCCTCGGCGCCGGGATCTACGTCTGGACGCTGACGGACGATATTCCGTCTACGGAGAGCCTCGAGGACCCCACCATGCAGCTGGCCACGATTGCCTACACGGCCGACGGGGAGGAACTGGCCCGGTACGCCCGGCAAAACCGCTCCTGGGTCCCGTACGACAGCATCTCGACCCCCGTCAAGCACGCCCTCGTCGCCACGGAGGACCAACGGTTTTACGAGCACTGGGGCGTCGATCCGCAGGCCATCTTGGCCGCGACGGTCGACATCCTAACCGGGGGCTTCCGGGGCGCATCGACCATTACCCAGCAGCTTGCCCGCAACCTCTACAACGAAGAGGTGGGGCGCACCGTCACGGTCACGCGCAAGGTCAAAGAAATGGTGACTGCTGTCGAGCTGGAGCGGCGATACACGAAGCGGGAGATCATGGAGATGTACCTGAACACGGTCAGCTTCGGGGGAAACGTCTACGGCATCGAGTCCGCGGCGTACACCTACTTTGGCCGTCGGGCCGCCGAGCTCGATACCCTCCAGGGCGCCACCCTCATCGGGCTCTTGAAGGCCACCTCCTACTACAACCCGGTGCGGAACCCGGAAAACGCGAAGCAGCGCCGAAACGTGGTCCTGCGACTGATGCAGGAGCGAGGGTTTATCGATGCCTCCTTTTACGAAGCCCACGCCGATGATCCGGTGCGGGCGGACTATCATTCGTCGAGGCTTTCGGCCAGCCTCGCCCCCTACTTTGCCGAGCACGTACGGAAAACCCTGTCGGGATGGGCAAACAGTGACAAGTACAAGGATCATCCCCTCCACGGCCGCGACATCTACGGGGAAGGGTTTCGCGTCTACACCACGCTCGACTCGAAACTGCAGGAGCTGGCGCGGAGTGCGGTCGATGAGCAGATGTCCGGCCTCCAGAAGGTGGTGGAGTATCAGTGGAGCGAACCGTCGCCGGGGCTCTACAGCAACTCGCTCGACGACTACCGCTCCCTGGAACCGGGGACGGACTACGAGCCGTTCGCGTACTTCTGGGAGTCGAACCCTGAGCTCGTCGACAACTTTATTCGGAACACGACCCGCTACGACACCCTGCGGGCCCGTGGAATGGGAGAGCAGGAGGCAATCGACCGTCTGCGGGACAATAAGTCCCTCATGGATTCGCTGAAGACCGCGAAGAGCCAACTCGGCGCGGGGCTCGTCTCGCTCGATCCCCGAAACGGCCACGTCAAGGTCTGGATCGGGGGGCGGAACTTTCGGACCAGCAAGTACGACAAGGTCGGCATCGCCCGGCGCCAACCCGGCTCCACCTTCAAGCCCTTTACCTACACGGCCGCCATCGACAACGGCTATTCGCCTTACGACACGCTCCTCGATAGCACCTTCACCTGGGAGGACGCGGGGGCCGACACGACGTGGTCGCCCAAGAACTACAACCGGCAGTCCTCGGGAAAGATGCTCACGCTGAGCCAGGGCCTGGCCAACTCGAAGAACACGATTACGGCCCGGCTCGCGCTCGACCTCAATCCGAGCACTGTCACCACGTACGCCCGTCGCATGGGGATCCCCGAAGATCACATCGATGCTGTGCCCTCCATTGCGCTCGGCACCAGCAGCGTGCGGCTGTTCGACATGGCTGCTGCCTACAGTACCCTCGCCAACGGCGGGCTGTACAACGAGCCGGTGGCAATTACCCGCGTCGAAGACCGGTACGGAAACGTGATCTGGAAGGCGTCGCCGAGCCCGCGCGAGGCCTTGTCGAAGCGCACGGCCTATACGGTGGTGGACATGATGCGCGGTGTCATCGACTACGGCACCGGCGTTCGTATCCGCACGCAGTTCGACCTCGGCGAGTACGACCTGGCGGGCAAAACCGGCACGACGTCCCGCTCGGCCGACACCTGGTTTATGCTGATGCACCCCGAGCTGGTGAGTGGGGCCTGGGTTGGGTTCAACGATCAGCGGCTTACGTTCCGGACGAGCTGGTGGGGACAGGGGGCCCACAGTGCGCTCTTTCTCGTCGGTGATTACTATCGGCGGATCACAGAGTCGGAGGAGGTGTCGCTCTCGACGGATGCCTCCTTCCCACTGGTTCAGGGCTATGGCCCACCGGAAGACACCACGGACGCCCAGGACGGCGGCCGCGTCGGCTGGTAGGGGCAGTGGCGAAGTGCGAGTGTCGAATGTCGAGTTCAAACCTCGATTCTAGTCCAGCCGCCTCGTCGCAGTCGGCCCGCCGTTTTGGGGGCTCATGCCGGTCCCCCCGAGTCCTTGATCAATCCTCACCGCAAAGCGCGAGACGAAAAACGCCACTGTGAAGCTACTGCACACGGCCGACATCCACCTCGGGTTTAAGACCCACGGCCGGCGCGATCCGGATACGGGCCTGAACACGCGGCTGCTGGACGTGCAGGACTCCCTCGATGCGGTGGTGCAGCGGACCCTCGAGGCGGACGTGGACGCCTTCCTGTTCTGCGGCGACGCCTACCACACCGCCGACCCCACCCCCACACAGCAGAAGATCTTCGTTCAGGGGCTGCGCCCGCTCGCCGACGCCGGCATCCCCATCATCCTCATCGTGGGCAACCACGACCACCCCGTCACGTTTGGCCGCGCCTCCTCGCTCGACATCTTCGACCACGTCGCCGGCGAGGTGTACTGCTACCGAAAGCCGGCCCCGAACGTCCAAATCATCGACACGGCGAGCGGTCCGCTCCAGCTCGTCCCGCTGCCCTGGCCCATCCGGAGCCAGATCCTCGCCCAGGACGAGTATCGCACGATGTCGCCGGACGAGTTGCGCCAGTTCATCGAAGAGCACTACGTGACCTACAT